>JAVBUI010000073.1:0-6722 GCA_031555495.1 Victivallaceae bacterium
ATCGCCGCAGCTTTTCCAGATACCCGCGTTCCATGAATTCCCGGCGGGTATGATTGAAATTCAAATCATATACCCACGCCAGCTTCGAAACCACAAAGTCCGGCGCACTCCGGAAATCCGAATAGTCCGGCGTCTCATGACGCTTCAAACTCACCGCCACCGCCTCCGAAATATCTTCGGCCGTCGCCAGCTCCCAGGTCACCGCCTTGGTCTCCGGCTTCTCCAAATGCCGCAGCAGGATCGGGATGATGTCCAGCTTGTCCGCGTCGCGCACCGCCCCCGCCACGCGCCGCATCGTCCCCGCCGCCCGGTCCGGCAGCCGGATCGCGTTGTGCAACCGCACCGCGGCCAGGATGATGCCCCGCGCCTCCGGCGTTTCCGCTTGCAGCAAACCATGTTGCCGGATCAGTTCCGTGCCCAGTTTGCCGTGGTCGACGCTTTTCGCGTCATGAAACGTCCCGAACCTGCGGTATTGCTCGAAACGCGCATAATCATGCAGCAGCGCCGCCGTCTGCGCCAGCTTGGCTTCGGTTTCGCCGAAACGCTCCGCTTCGATCAGGCGGCAAGCTTCGTCGTAAACCCGGAAGGTGTGGCCGATCTTCAGCTTGATCGGCCGGTCCTCCTCCTCGTTTCCGGTCAGGAAGCTCTCCGCATAGGCGCGGATTTTTTCGCCGAGAACATTCATTGGGCGTTGACTTCACCAAGCATCCGGTTCAAGGTCGCGGCGTCGACGGCGAATTGTTCGAGCGAGTCGTCGACAAAAAACTCCAGCAGCGCGTAATGATCGCCCAGCGTATTCGCGGTTTTCAAATACTTCAGCCAATCCGCCTCCGCAGCGGCAAGGGGCAACCGTTCATTGCTGTCGGTCCAGCTGAACACGTGAACCGTGGTCACCCGGTCAAGCAGTTTCGCGAGGCCCGCCATCCGGTAGGCGAAAGGCTTGCCGTTCGGCGGCTGCCAGCCGGTCAGGAGCGCCGGGACTGCCGCAAGCAGCAGTTCGGCCGACTCGTTGGTGTCGGTCAGGGTGTTGGCGTGGTATTCGGTGCTGACCGTCAGCCCCAGGGCAGCCGCGATTCCGCAGCAGCGCGCAAGGTCCGCCGTCACCGCTTCGCGGTCCGCCGCGGTCGCTTCCGCCGAAGCCTTGTTCCCCGCCCAGACCCGGATGGTCGGCGCGCCGAGCGCCTTCGCGGTCGCCGCCACTTTGGCGAAGTCCGACTGCTCCGGAACCCCGGCGCGATAATACGAACCGTAGGAGGAGGTCACAAGGTTGTTGCCGGCCATCAATTTGGCGACGTAAGCGGCTTTTTCGAGGTCGCCGTGCGGGACGTGTACGTCGCCGCCCCATTCGATCGATTGAATTTTGTTCTTAACGCACTCGGCCACCAGAGTTTCCACCGTTTGTTTGCGGAACGAGATCGATACCAGCCCGGAACGAATCATTTTTCTTTTCCCATCATTTCAAGTAATATTTCAATTGTACGATCCAAATCCTCGTCCGTCCCCGCATCCCGGAAGGGCGGCGGCGAATTTTCGCCTTCATCGAGGCCCAATGTATTGCGGAGCCGGCGCAATGCCAGATATTCCGCGCGCCGCGCCCGCTTATGCGCGAGTTCGCTCTCGTAATCTTTGACCGGCGAATCGGCCGCTTCCACCGAAGCCGACCTCGCCGCTTCGTAAGCGGCAAGGTCAAGTTTGAGCTCCGCATCGAGCACCAGACCCAACGCCAGCTGCCGCAGCGCCGGAGGCATACGCAGATCCGACAGCCGCCGCTCCGCATAAAAGCGCGGAAACCGCAGCAAAAATTCCGAACGCGCCAGCAGCACCGCCGTCCGGTTGCCCGGATCGACCTCCGGCGGCAGTTTCGCCTCCGCCCGGCGGATCAGCTGCGCCAGTGTTTTCGCGCTCAACGGCGAATCCTTGAACTCCGGCCGCTTCTCGAGCGCGACCGCCAGAAGGTCTCCCCACAGCGGCGCCGCCGGAATCGCGCCGCGCCGGAGCTCAAGATCGGAGCCGGGCGCGACGCCCGACAGGGTCCTGAGCCACAGCGCCGTCTCATCGAGCTCGGCGGCGACTTGCGTCAATTCGCGCCGCCCGCTCTCGGGAAACGAGGCCGAACCGGAGGCGCGTTTCAAAATTTCAAGCTGCTGCCGCAGCGAAAGATAACTCTCCGCCGCAAGCTCGGTCTCCAGCCGCAGATTCTGCCGGACCCGCTTTTCGCCGGCACCCTGCGCGGCCGCGTCGTCCGGCGCCAGCAGCTGGACGTTGTACGCCATCGCCAGCTCGGCGGTCTCCCGCGCGTTGCCGGCCAGCTTCTCCGCCTGAACCCGGCTCCGGTTCGCCTGGGCCGTCAATTCAGGCAGGCCCAGGAGAATCCGGTGGTCGGTGTGCTCCCGCCCCAGATCCCGGCGCAACTCGTCGAACCGCAGTTCGCCAAGGTGCTTTTGGGCCGCGGCGGAGGCCTGTTCGATGGTGGTAATTTTTTGATCGCGCGGAGCTTCCGCTTCCGGCGCCCGGCATGAGGCCAGAACGCCCAGAAGCAACAAACCGAATGCCGCGCGCAACCGTTTCATCATCAGATCATCAGCACGCCGCCGGTGTCCGCGCTCGTCGCCAGCTTGGCGTAACGACCGAGATAGCCGGTGAGGCGGGTCTCGCGGGGCTTCCAGTTTTTCCGGCGTTCGGCAAGAACGTTTTCCGGAACTTCGAGCGTGATCGTCCGCGCCGGAATGTCGATGGCGATCATGTCGCCCGGCTCGACCAGCGCGATCACCCCGCCCGCCGCCGCTTCCGGGCTGACGTGCCCGATGCACGCGCCGCGGGTGCCGCCGGAGAAACGTCCGTCGGTGATCAGTGCGACGCTTTCACCGAGTCCCCGGCCCATGATGTAACTGGTGGGAGCGAGCATCTCCTGCATCCCGGGACCGCCCTTGGGGCCCTCGTAACGGATGACGACGACGTCGCCCGCTTTGACCTTGCCCTCAAGGATACCCTCGCACGCCTCTTCCTGGCTCTCGAAAATCACCGCCGGGCCGCGATGGACCAGCATCGACTCCGCCACACCCGCTTTTTTGACCACGCAGCCCTTTTCGGCGAGATTGCCGAAGAGGATGGAAAGACCGCCCGATTTGCTGTAGGCGTTTTCAAGCGTCCGGATCACTTCACCATCCGGGGCGGGCGCTCCGGAGATTATTTCGCCGATGGTTTTTCCGCTCACGGTCGGAGCCGAAAGGTCGAGCAAGCCGAGCTTCGAAATTTCCTTCATGATCGCCGGGATGCCGCCGCAGCGGTCGACGTCCTCCATATGATAATGGCTCGAGGGCGAAACTTTGCAGATGTTCGGGGTTTCGCGGCTGACCCGGTCGAGGTCGTCCAAATCGAGCTTGACCCCGGCGGTGGTCGCCACTGCGAGGGTGTGGAGCACGGTGTTGCTGCTGCCGCCCATCGCCATGTCGAGCACCAGGGCGTTGCGGAACGACGACTCGGTGGCGAAGCTCTTCGCGGTCGGGGCGGCCGGATCGAGCGCAAGCTCGACCGCGCGTCTGGCGGCGCGTTTCCAAAGATCGATCCGCGCCGTGCTTTCGGCCGGGATCGTGCCGTTGCCGGGGAAGGCGATGCCGAGCGCTTCGCAGAGGCAGTTCATGCTGTTGGCGGTGAACATCCCCGAGCACGAGCCCGCGCCGGGACAGGCGGAGCACTCGAGCGCGGCCAGCCCTTCGTCGGAGAGTTCACCGATTTTGTGCTTGGCGACGCCTTCAAAAATGGTGATCAGGTCGGTCGCCTTGCCGTCTTTGTCATGTCCGGCGAGCATCGGGCCGCCGGAGGCGAAAACGGTCGGAATGTCGAGCCGCATCGCGCCCATCAGCATCCCCGGAACGACCTTGTCGCAGTTGGGAATGCAGATCATCGCGTCGAAGGGATGGGCGCTGCCCATGGTTTCGACGCAGTCGGCGATCAGTTCGCGGCTGGGGAGCGAAAACTTCATGCCCGCGTGTCCCATCGCGATGCCGTCGCAGACGGCGATGGTGTTGAATTCGTAGGGCACGCCGCCCGCTTCTCGGATCGCGTCGCAGATGATCCGGCCGACCTCCTGGAGGTGGCAGTGGCCGGGGACGATATTGGTATAAGAATTGCAGACGCCGATGTAGGGCTTGGCAAAATCCCGGTCCGCGATTCCGGCGGCGCGCATGAGTCCGCGGTGGGGCGCGCGTTCCGGACCTTTCTTCATGATGTCACTACGCATCGAACAATCTCCTTTGCTGAATTGGAAGCATGACGCTAATTTACCACGCAAGTCGAAAAAAAGCAATCGCGCGGGGGAAGAAAATTAGGGACTTCTCCTTGAAGTATCGCTACTTTGAAACTATATTACCGGATGATAAGAATTTTGGTATAATAAAGAGCCGGTTTCAAAAGTCCTTTCGAGCGCTCGAAACGTCTGTTTTTCCGACTTTCCGGGAGCGGTATCGGGCAATACCGCTGTGGGTATTGCCCTCAACCTACCCGGAAATTCGAAAAAAACATCCATTTTCGAATCGCCTCGAAATTACTTTTGAAATCGGCTCAAAACAGGAAACAAACATGTTTGAATCGTTAAGCGACAAATTGCACGACGTTTTCCGCAAGTTGCGCGGCCAGAGCACTCTGACCGAGGGCAACATCGCCGACGCCATGCGCGAAATCCGCCTGGCGCTGCTCGAAGCCGACGTCAATTTGCAGGTGGCCTCCGAGTTCATCGAAGGCGTCAGAAACGAGTGCGTCGGCCAGGATGTGATCAAAAGCGTCACCCCCGGTCAGCAGCTGGTCAAAATCGTCAACGACAAGCTCGTCGAGCTCCTGGGCGGCGGCGCCGCCGAACTCACCTTCGGCCGCAAACCGACCGTGATCATGCTGGTCGGCCTCCACGGCAGCGGCAAAACCACCACCGCGGGGAAACTCGCGAGGCTCCTCAAAAACGACATGCGCAAAAGCGTGCTCCTCGTCGCCGGCGACGTCTACCGTCCCGCCGCGATCGACCAGCTTGAATTCCTCGGCCGCGAACTCGATATTCCCGTTCACGTCGAACGCACCAGCATCAACGTCCCGGCGATCGCCTCCAACGCGGTCGAAGAGGCCCGCGAAAAGAACATCGACGTCGTGTTGATCGACACCGCCGGGCGGCTCCAGATCGACGAAATGATGGTTCAGGAGCTGGTCCGCATCCGGCAGGCGGTCCAGGCTGACGAGGTGCTGCTCGTCGCCGACGCGGCGTTGGGGCAGGAGGCGGTTTCGGTGGCGCAGCACTTCCACGACGCGCTTTCGCTGACCGGGTTCATCCTGACCAAGCTCGACGGCGACGCCCGCGGCGGCGCGGCGCTCTCGATCCGCAAAGTGACCGGCTGCCCGGTCAAATTCGTCGGTACCGGGGAAAAGCTCGACGCGCTTGAAATCTTTTACCCTGAACGTATGGCCGGCCGGATCCTCGGTATGGGCGACGTGGTTTCCCTGGTCGAAAAAGCCGCCCAGGCGATCGACGAGGAAGAGGCGAAGGCGCTTCAGGAAAAATTGCGCAAGTCGCAGTTCGACTTCAACGATTTTCTCTCCCAGCTCCGCCAGCTCTCTAAATTGGGCGGCATGGAGTCAGTACTTAAGTTCCTGCCCGGCGGACGGCAGATCAGCGAAGCGATGAGCGGGGTCGACCCGAAGCATTTTTCGCGGATGGAGGCGATCATCCTCTCGATGACCCCCGCCGAGCGCGGCAATCCCGACCTGATCGATTTTTCTCGCAAAAAGCGCATCGCCCGCGGCTCCGGCGTTCCGGTGGAACAGGTGAGCGGTCTGGTAAAGCAATTTGAATCGATGCGCAAGATGATGAAGCACAACGGCATGATTGGGCGACTGATGTCCGGCGGTTCGATGCCGGAGAGCTCCGGCTCGATCGGTTCCTGGCTCAATGCACCCGGCGCGGTTTCGCGCAAGGAGCTCGACCGGAAGAAACGGCTGGCGAAGCTCCAGAAGAAAGACCGCCAGAAACAGCGGCGCAAAAAGAAGTAAGGGGAGATTCATCTCATGCTCGGTTTGGCGATAGGTGTCATCGTCGGTTGCGCGGTCGCGCTGCTGACAAGTTACGGCTGCGGCCCGGTTTGGGGCATCGGCCCGATCTGGGGGACGGTCTGCGGCATGGTCGCACTGATGATCGTTCAGGTCGCAAGCGGGCTCTATGTCCGCAAAAAGGTCAATGAGATCACGACCCGGATTCAGCGCGTGATGGAGGAGCTCCAGCGCAAGGTCAACCGCAAAATCCAGATGTTTCAGCAGCGTCCCGGCGGCAGCCAGAAAATGATGCAGCAGCAGCTCGAGCGCGATCAGGCCGAGAGCATCCGCGAGGCGATCGAAATCACCTCCGGCGCGGAACGCTATTACAAATGGAACTTCATGCTGAAGAAGCAGATCAATACGATGCGCATGCAGCTTTATTTCCAGCTCAGGGACTTCGCCAAAGTTGACGAATTGATGGGCCAGTCGATGTTTTTCGACGCCCGCTCGCTGGCGATCAAGATCGTCCGGATGTACAAGAAGGAGGACCCCGGGCTCGACGCCTTGTGCCGCAAACGGCTCAAGAAATTGAAAGACGACGACCTTGCCTTGATCGCTTCGCTCTACAGCTTCATTCAGCTCAAGCGCAACGACGTCGAAGGCGCGCTGAACACCCTGATCGCCGGAATCGACGAGGTGTCCCAGCAGAT
>JAVBUI010000373.1:0-6177 GCA_031555495.1 Victivallaceae bacterium
GTTCGAAGTCGAAGCTGGTCAAACTTCCGCTGCCGTCCGACGACCCAAAACAGCGCCAGCCGGACACCTCCAAGGCCAAGGCCCTGCTCGGCTGGGAGGCGACCACGCCGCTTCGCGAGGGGCTGAAGCATACCATCGAATACTTTGACCGTTTGCTCAAAGAAGACCCGGAGTTCTGCCAATGAAGAAAAACATCGTTTGCATCGGAGCCGGCTACGTCGGCGGGCCGACCATGGCGGTGATTGCCGACAAATGCCCCGATCTCACCGTCACCGTGGTCGACATCAACGAAAAAAGGATCGCGGCCTGGAATTCGGATGCGCTGCCGATCTACGAACCCGGCCTCGAAGCGGTCGTCAAGCGCTGCCGGGGCCGCAATTTGTTTTATTCGACCGACATTCCGGCGGCGATCAGGGCGGCGGATATTATTTTCGTCAGCGTCAACACGCCGACCAAAACCTTCGGCGCGGGCGCGGGCAAGGCGGCCGACCTGCAATACCTTGAGAAGACCGCCCGCAGCATCATCGAATACGCCGATTCCGACAAGATCGTGGTCGAAAAGAGCACGCTGCCGGTCCGCACCGCCGAGGCGCTGAGCCGGGTGCTCCATTCCAACACCAAGGGGCTCAAGTTCCAGATTCTCTCAAATCCCGAATTCCTCGCCGAGGGCACCGCGATCGACGACCTCAACAGCCCCGACCGGGTTTTGATCGGCGGCATGGAGACGCCGGAGGGGCGCGCCGCGCTCGATGAGCTGGTTGCGGTTTACGCCCGCTGGGTCCCGCGTGAAAGGATCATCACCACCAATTTGTGGTCGAGCGAACTGACCAAGCTGGTCTCCAACGCTCTTCTGGCGCAGCGGGTTTCCTCGATCAACAGCATTTCGGCGCTGTGCGAAAAAACCGGGGCCAACGTCGGCGAAGTCGCTTCGGCGGCCGGACGCGACAGCCGGATCGGCGCGAAATTTCTAAAGGCGAGCGTCGGCTTCGGCGGCTCCTGCTTCAAAAAAGACATCCTGAATCTGGTTTACCTCTGCGAATACTACGGGCTCCCGGAAGTCGCCGCCTACTGGGAACAGGTGGTCAAAATGAACGACTTCCAGGCCTCTCGCTTCGTCCGCAACATGGTTTCGTCGATGTTCAACACAGTGGCGGGCAAACGGATCGCGGTCTTCGGCTTCGCCTTCAAGGCGGACACCGGCGATACCCGCGAATCCCCGGCGATCGCGGTCTGTACCCAGCTGCTGGAGGAGCATGCGAGAATCTCCATCCACGATCCGCAGGCGCTTGAAAACGCCAGGCTCGACCTTGCCGATGCGCCGGAAAGCATGATCAATTTCTGCGATTGCCCGTATGACGCTGCCAAAGGAGCCCACGCGATTGCGGTGATGACCGAGTGGCGGGAGTTTAAAGAGCTTGATTACAAACGGATTTTCGCCTCGATGGAGAAGCCTGCATTTTTGTTCGACGGGCGGAACATCCTCGATCATGCCGCGCTTTTTGAGCTCGGCTTCAACGTCTATCCGATCGGCAAGGCGCCGTTGACTCATTTTCAGCATTGATTTTCAGGGGTTTTTATGAAAAAGATCGTTATTACCGGCGGCGCGGGCTTCATCGGCTCGGCCCTGATCCGGTTCCTGGTCGCGAACCGGCACGCCGAGGTGTTGAACCTCGACCTCCTCACTTACGCGGGCAACCTTGAAAGCCTGCGGGAAGTCGAGGGGGCGCCGAATTACCGTTTTGTTGAGATGGACATCTGCGATCCGGCGGTTGCCGCGGTGTTCGCGGAGTTCCAGCCGGACGCCATCATGCACCTTGCGGCGGAGTCGCACGTCGACCGTTCGATCGACAGCCCGCTGGAGTTCGTCCGGACCAACGTGATGGGAACGGCGAACCTCCTGCATTGCGCAACGACTTACTGGAAAACGCTTTCGCCAGAGCGGCAGCAGGTGTTCCGGTTCCAGCATATTTCCACCGACGAAGTCTACGGTTCGCTTGGGGCCGAGGGGTTGTTCGAGGAGACCACGCCCTACGATCCCCGCTCCCCCTACTCGGCAAGCAAGGCTTCGAGCGACCATTTGGTCCGCGCCTGGCATCACACCTACGGCTTGCCGGTCCTGGTCAGCACTTGCTCGAACAATTACGGCCCCTACCACTTCCCGGAAAAGCTGATCCCGCTGGTGATCCTGAACGCGCTCGAGGGTTCACAACTGCCGATTTACGGCAAAGGCGACAACATCCGCGACTGGCTCTACGTCGACGACCACGCTAAAGCGCTCTGGCTGATCAACCGGAAGGGCGTTCCCGGCGAAACCTATAACGTCGGCGGGCGCAACGAACGCACCAATCTTGAAGTGGTCGAAACCATCTGCCGGATCCTCGACGAACTCAAGCCGAAGGCGGCCGGACGCTACGCCGACCAGATCGTCTTCGTCGCCGACCGTCCGGGGCACGATCAGCGCTACGCGATCGATGCGGACAAACTCCGTAACGAACTCGGCTGGGAGCCGGAAGAGGATTTCGACTCCGGCATCCGCCGCACGGTGGCGTGGTATCTTGCCAACGACTGGTGGTGGCGGCCGATCCGCGAACGCAAATACGCCGGGCAGCGCCTCGGGCAGGGAGGAAAATGACGATGAAAGGTATCGTTCTCGCCGGAGGCGCGGGAAGCCGCCTTCATCCGATCACGCTGGGGACGTCGAAGCAGTTGCTCGCGGTTTACGACAAACCGATGGTCTATTATCCGATTTCGGTGCTGATGCTGGCGGGCATCCGGGATATTCTCATCATCACCACCCCTGAGGATCAGCCGGGCTTCAAGCGGCTGCTGGGAGACGGCTCCGGCTTCGGGGTTCGTTTGAGCTACGCGGTCCAGCCCCGGCCGGAGGGGTTGGCGCAGGCGTTCATCATCGGGGAGGAGTTCATCGGAACCGACCGGGTGGCGATGGTGCTCGGCGACAATATTTTTTACGGCGCGAACTTCCGCAAGCTTCTCAAAAACGCGGTGATGCGTGAGACCGGCGCGACGGTGTTCGGTTATTATGTCTGCGACCCCGAGCGCTTCGGCGTGGTCGAATTCGGCCCGGACGGCAAAGCGGTTTCGATCGAGGAGAAGCCGAAAGTTCCGAAGTCGAACTACGCGGTGACCGGCCTTTATTTTTACGACAATGACGTGGTTGAAATCGCCAAAACGATCAAGCCTTCGAACCGCGGCGAACTTGAAATCACCACCGTCAACAATATCTATCTTGAGCGCGGCGACCTCAACGTCGAAACCCTCGGGCGCGGCTACGCCTGGCTCGACACGGGCACCCACGAAAGCATGCTCGAGGCGGCGAACTTCATCCGCGCCATCGAGGCGCGGCAGGGGCTCCAGGTGGCATGCCTGCCCGAAATCGCCTTTGAAAACGGCTGGATGAGTGCGGATGAGGTTTGTTACGCGGTCAAAGACATGCTCAAAACCGAATACGGACAATATCTGCTGCGGGTCGTCAAGCAAGCTTCCGGATTGGACGGAAGTCGAAAATGAGCGGCAAATGGAATGGCGTCCGGGTTCTGGTGACCGGCGGGGCGGGGTTCATCGGGTCGAATCTGGTCGATGAACTGCTGACTCGCGGGTGCGAGGTGGTTTGCCTCGACAACTTTGAAACCGGGAAACGGGAGAATCTGGCGGAAGCGTTGAAGAATCCCGGGTTCCGGCTGATCACGGGGGATATCCGTGACCGGGATTGCTGTGCCGAAGCGGTTGCGGGGGTGAAATATGTATTTCACCAGGCGGCGGTGGGCTCGGTGCCGCGTTCGATCGCCGATCCGGTGCATTCGACCGAGGTGAATATCGGGGGATTTGTGAACATGCTCTGGGCGTCCAAAGAGGCGAAGGCGGAGCGTTTTATTTATGCCGCGAGTTCCTCGACTTACGGGGATTGCGTGGAATTTCCGGCCCGGGAGGACCGGATCGGGAAACCGTTGTCGCCTTATGCGATCACGAAATATGTCAACGAGCTGTTTGCGGAAAACTTTTCAAAGCTTTATGGCATTGAGACGATCGGGCTTCGTTATTTCAATGTATTCGGCCGTCGTCAGGATCCGAAGGGGGCTTATGCGGCGGTGATTCCGCGTTTTGCGCAAAGTTTGCTGGCGCACCGGCCGCCGGTGATCAATGGCGACGGGCTGATTTCGCGTGATTTTACTTATATCGACAATGTGGTCGAGGCGAATATCCTGGCGGCGGAGACGCAAAAGGCGGCGGCGCTCAATACGGTGTTCAATATTGCCTGCGGGGATTCGATTACGCTCAATGAATTATTTTTGACGATGCGTTCGGCGCTGGCTGAATTTGATCCGGCGGTGGGGGCGGTCGAGGCGGTGCACGGGGCTCCGCGTCCGGGGGATATTCGGCATTCCCGGGCGGATGTGAGCAAAGCGCGCGAGCTCCTGGGGTACGAGCCGAAAATCGATGCGGTGACAGGGATCAAGCTGGCCGCGAAGTGGTATAGCGGGCAGTAAGGAAGCGGAGAAAAGTACAGCGGAACGCGCAACGCGCGTGGAGCGTTGGGTCAAGGGCAGTGCCCTTGCGAGATTCCAAAGGGCCGCGCCCTTTGGTGGAGTGTGAGGTGAAACCTCGCCGCCTTCGCCCGGGCGAAGCCCAGCTCACGGAGGCGGAACGCAGTTCCGCCCTGAGCCCGGCCCGAGTGGAGGCCGTCAGGACGAAGCGACCGATCTCCTTGGGCTACGTTGCGCGTGGATTTTCTTTGCACGCTGAGCGGGCTGGGGTTACGTCGCTCCGTCCTGGCGGCCTCCGCTCGGACCGGGCTCCGCACCGCGGCTATCGCCGCGTTTCTTGAGCTGGGCTGCGCCTGGGCGGGAACGACGTTTGATGTTGCTCCTGGCGACCCGCGCCAACGGCGCGATGATAGTCAAAGCCGCTGTGCGGCCCCTTTGGAATCCCGGCCGACCGTCGGCTTCGGGATACATGACGCACATACAGGAACATGACATGTTGAAAAAAATAATATTTCTCGCCATCGCATCCCTTCTCACCTTTGCCCCTCTCTTTTCCCCCGCCCTGACCCACTGGGCTCCCGGCGTGGCGGTGATCTGCGGCGTCGTACTCGCGGTCGGCTGGGGCAACCCATTCGCCAAATACACCGGCAAGCTCACTTCCCAATTGCTCGCCTTTGCCATCGTCCTGATGGGATTCGGCATGAACCTCGGCGAAGTCCTGCGGGCCGGAGCCTCCGGGCTTGCCTACACCTTGAGCGGGATTGTCCTCGGTCTTGCGGGGGCGGTTTATCTCGGAAAAAAATTGGGCGTCGGGCGGAACTGCGCCTGGCTGATCGGAGTGGGGACCTCGATCTGCGGCGGCAGCGCCATCGCCGCCGCCGCGCCGGTTTTGAAGGCCGAGGAGCATGATATCGCAATCGCCTCGGCGACGGTTTTCACGCTGAACGCGGTGGCGTTGCTGGTATTTCCGGCGGTCGGGCATCGGCTGGGGATGGGCGAGACCGAATTCGGGTTCTGGGCGGCGCTGGCGATTCACGACACGAGTTCGGTGGTGGGCGCTTCGCTGGCTTACGGAAAAACCGCGCTGGAGGTCGGAACCTCGGTCAAGCTGGCCCGTGCGCTCTGGATCATGCCGGTGACGCTTTATTTGTCGCTTTTCGTCGCCGGGCGTGTGGCCGGGGAGGGGAAGCGCAAGGTTAAGTTTAAGATTCCGTATTTCATTCCCGGTTTTATTGCGGCGGCGGCGTTGGTTTACTTCGTCCCGGCGCTGGCGGAGACGGGGCGGGTGCTGAAACAGTGTTCACAGCATCTGATGATCCTGACCTTGTTCCTGATCGGGGCGAATTTGAACCGTCAGAAACTTCGCGAGCTGGGGTTGAAACCGGTGGTGCTGGGGGTGTCGCTCTGGGTATTTTTGTCGACGCTCTGGTGCGTGTTGATCACGACGGGGGTGATTAAGTGTGTGGTCTGAGAGGGAGCGGAGCCGTCAGGCGGAGCGACGGGTCCAGGGCCACGCGGCCCTGGCGGGATTCCAAAGGCGAGGAGCCTTTGGCGGTGCACGAGGCAGCGCCTCGTCGTCGCCGGGCGAAGCCCCCAGCTCAGGAAGAGGAACGCTAGTGTCGTGGGGGGCGGACAGATTTTAGAAAAAAGGGAAGGAGAAGGTGAAGGAGGACGC
>JAVBUI010000046.1:0-14212 GCA_031555495.1 Victivallaceae bacterium
CGCGCTTCTTCGGCGCGTTCCCCGACGCCGATTTCGCGATGCTGAAGCTCGGCTGGGCGGTCGCCCACATCAACATCGATGAACTGTACGGTTCGCCGGAGTCGAACCGGCGCTTCGATTTGCTGTACGACTTCATGACGGAAAAACTCTGCATGTCGCCGCGCCCGGCGCTGGTCGGCTACAGCCGGGGCGGGCTCGACGTTTACAGCTGGGCGAAACTCCATCCCGACCGGGTGGCTTGCCTGTATTTGGACAACCCGGTCTGCGACTTCAAGAGCTGGCCGGGCGGCAAAGGCGCGGGCCCCGGAGACCCGGAATCGTGGCGGAACTGTCTCAAAGCCTGGAATTTCACAGAAGCGGAAGCACTGGCCTGGGGCGGCAACCCGGTCGACGATCCCGGTCCCCTCGCCCGGCTCGGAATCCCGATCCTCCACCTCTGCGGCGACGCCGACGAAGTGGTTCCGGCCGAAGAAAATACGATGCTGCTCGAAAAGCGTTTCCGCGCCCTCGACGCGAACATCGAAGTCATTTACAAACCGGGGGCGAAGCACCACCCCCATTGCCTGACCGATCCGCAGCCGATCGTCGATTTTATCTTACACCACTTTGACTCTGGAGCTCATCGATAAAGGCGGCCATATTCTCCGCCGGAACATCCCCCTCGATCGCGTGGGCCGGGCTGAAAATCAGCCACCCCCGGCGACCGGCCTCGATCAGGCGGCGCGAATCCCGCCTCACCTCGTCCGTGCTGCCGTAGGGAAGCGTCCGCTGGGTCGAGAGCCCGCCGTAAAAGGCGAGTTTGCCGTGATATTGCTCCAACAGCGCGAAGACATCCATCACCTCCGGCTGGAAAGGATTGAAGAGATTGAGCCCGATCCCGACCAGGTCGTCGAAGAGCTCGTCGACGTCGCCGCAGGAGTGGATCATCTGCAGTTTGCCGCGCCGTTTGCCCACCGCATACATCCGCTTAAGCTGCGGGTAGAAAAATTCCTTCCACAAGGGATACCCCATGATCAGCCCATGCTGCTGTCCCCAATCGTCGCCGAAGTGGACCATATCGACGTCGAGCCGGTCGAGCGCATTCTCCACCACCGCGATGTTCCAGTCGGCGATTCTGGTCAAAAGCTCGTGGGCGAACTCCGGCGCCTCGATCATGTCCATCAGAAATTGCTCCATCCCCCGCAGCGTCCAGGCGCGCTCGAAGAGCGAAAACCCAAGCGCGTAGACCCGCAGCCGGTCGGGATACAGCCGCAGCTCCGCGTCATTGAGGAACCTGGGATTGGCGGGGTCCGGAAAACGGAGCCGGGAGAGGTCATAACTGTCGATCACCTGATTGGCGACCATGCCGATATCCTTGTCGGCGGTGCGGTCCCAGACCACGCCGAAGATGTCTTCAAAAAAGTCCGGCTTGATTTCACGGAAAAACCCGACTCCGTCGCCGCCGAAGGCGAAGTGGTTGCCGATCCGTTCATCGAGTTCAACGGCCGACTTGCAGCCGTAATAAGCCATCATCGTCCCGCGCGCTTCATAGGTGAACGAAATATTCCACGGCGTATAAGGCACCTCGCGCCCGGCAATTGCGGCCAGACAGACTTCGCGTTTGTTCATAGGGAGGATTCCTTCATGGTTTAAAATCGCGGCAGGCGCGGACGATTGCGCATCCCGTCGCGGGGCTGATGCCGCCTAATATATCATCTCCGATGAGAAAAAGCGAACGTTTATTTGGCTGCGTCCAGAAATTCCGTCTTGATCCCGTTTTGGAACCAGCTGGATATCGCGGGCGTAAAGCCGTCTTCCGCGCGAAGCGGAATGGCGAGTTTCGCCAGTTCCGCGCCGTCCGCAGTTTTCAGGAGGCCGACCGCCTGATTGCCGTCGACGGAGAGGCTGAGTTCATAGGTCTCGCCGATTTTCCAGTTGAAGTCGTTCCGGGCGGCGTCGAATTTGCTGCCGGGAGGCGTGATCCAACGGCCGTCTTTGCGGTAGCGAAGCTCGAGGAAATGCCGACTCCCGCTGTCGGCCGGGGATTCGCAAAAAGAAAGCAGGACCTGGTTTTGCGAATCGCTCCGGAGGCCGATACCACAGCCCTTCCAGGAGGCGGGCGGCGCGAAATTCCGCAGCATTTTGATCCGGGCGGCGACGATAAAGGGCTTGCCAGAAGCCTGGATCCCACGATTTTGTTCTTCGCGCGGCTGCTGTTTTTCTCCGAGTACGACCAGCCCTTCCGGACGGTCGGCGGGCGGCCCCACCGGACTCAGGCGGACCGTGTAGGACAAACGGCCGGAAGCGGGCACGGCTTGCTCAAAAGCGACGACCTGACAGGTCGGATTCGGAGCATCCCATTCGGCTTCGAATTTTTTGGCGTCATCGACACCCCACCGCCCGTCGGCCGGGGAGTCTACTTCGATCAGCAGCTCTTTGCCGCTGTTGGTAAGGCGAAGATTCTTCCCCTCGACGACGGCCTTGCTGCCCTGAATCAGCATCTGCCAGCGCAATTTCGAGCCCGGCTTCGCACCGGCGATGCGATCGGTGATTTCGACGCTCCGGTCCGGCAGCATCCGAAAGGTCCGGGTGACCCGGTCGGCCAGATTTTCGTACAGGTCGGAGAGCTCCAGCATGGCGGAGTTCTCAGTGTACTCAAGGATGTACGCCTTGGCGGTGGGCTTCTGAAGCTGGCCGTCGATCAGGAGAAGGTTATGACTCTGCGGGCCGAAACGGAAAATCTTCCAACGGTCGGAGTTCGGCTGGTAGCTCCAGAGCGACATCTTGCGCGCCAGGAATTTGCTGTAATCGTCCTGCCCGAGGTCGGCGGCCCAGCGGACACCGTCGGCTTCAAAGACGAAACTTCCCGCGTCCATATGCCCGTGCGCCCAACTCGGCGAACCGCCCTTGACCCCGAGATAGGAGGCGTCCGGCGTCCAGTCCGAACGGAACATCGCCACCGGAACGGCCGCGTCGGCGCCGCTGAAGTAGGACTTCGGCGGCGTCCGGTCGTTTTTGCGGTAATCGTCAAAGAAGAACATGGTTAGCGGCAGCATGCGGTTGCCGCCCTTGCCGACGTCGGCCTGACGGCGCGCGCCGAGCTTGAGCAGCTCCTGCTGCGACCAGTTGGACATCCAGTCGGGGCGATTGAAGCGGCGCGGCAGCCAGACCTGGGCAAAATCGACTCCGAGCAGCGGACTGGAATCCGCATAGCTGAAGGATCGGCCGCTTGGAGCCCGGACCGCAAGCACGAAGTCGCCGGTTTCGCTGAAACCCGGCGCTTCGGATAACCCGAAGTCGGTACCGAAAGCGCTCTCAAGTATGGACAGCAAAGCAACGGTGAATTCACTGCCGTAGCTCCAGTAGACCGGTCCCTCGGGGTAAGCGCCGCGCGGATAATACGAGGCGTGCATGGCCAACGGCAGGCAGTTGATTGCCCGGGCGATGCTCTTGGCGGCCAGTTCCGGATTCTTTTCGTAAACGGCAACCGCGCCGGCGACGATGCCGGCATGGCAAACCTGATTCCAGTTGTTGGTGCCGCGAATCCACCAGATGCTGCCGGTGCCGGCAAAGGAGGGCCGGATGCCCTTTTCAATGATCGCGTTCTCGATGGCGAGGCGCTCTTCAGGAGTAAGCAAATCGTACAGCCAATCGTAACCGAAGGCCAGCGCCAGCGTCATTTCGGCGGTGTCGAGGTAATGGTTCGGATGATTCCAGTCGGGATAGGCCGCCGCGTTGCGCATTTCGGCAATCGCCTTGTCGGCGTATTTCCGGTCGCCGCTCAGGTGGTAGGCAACCGTCAGCGTGTTGACCCGAAAGAGCACATTGCGGCTGACATGGAGCATCTGGTCCCCGTTGAAGGTCCGCTCGATGACCGGATAGGAGAGCATCAGGTCGGCCTCGTGGAAGATCCGGCCGGAGATGGCAGCGCCGGAGGGAGTCCGGCGGCTTTTTTCCAACACCTTGGCGTCGCGGAGGTAGAGTCTCGGGCGATCGGGGCTGATTTCCTGGAGTCGCCGGGCGATTTCCTGCTCGGAAACTTCCCTGGGGGCAGCCTGGAGCGTCAGGACGCCGACGGCGAAAACGACGCAGAAAAGTGTTTTCAACATCAGTATTTTTTCCCTTGATTGAGGTCGATATTCGCGGAGAGCGGCGCGCCGGAGCCGGTGCCCCGCCCGCCGAAGTCTTCCATTTTGCCGGACACGACGTGCCCGTCGAGGAACTGGACGTTGGCGATTCCGGTGAACGAGGGCATGACGGTGTTGTTGTTGGTATAACGGTTGTCGCCGCCAGAACCGTGACGGTAGGACATGTGCTGATTCCAATTGCCCTTGGCGTTGTCCGGCATCATGCTGTCAAAAGTCTGAATGACCATCGTGGGCTTCTTGAACGAGGACAGCTTGCGGACAAAAGCGTCATTGCGGGTCCCGTAGTAGCTGTTTCCGGAACCGTTGCAGTTCAAATTCAGCGCATAGTGGGTGCGCCGGAACTGGCCGGAGCTGGCCCAGCCGAATTTGACTTGCTCCGCCGGGCAGGCGAAAGTGCCGGAGGTCGAGTTCAGTCCGCGATAGGTCAGCCCGTAATTACCGTAGGGGCAAACATTATTGTTTTCGTCCTTGCCGGCAAAAATGAAGTACCAGTAAAGCTCTTGGTTGCCATTGACGTATTGCATTTCCGGGCAGAGCATGTCCTTGTTGTCTCCGGCGTACATGTGGTGCGCGGTGCCGATTTGCTTGAGGTTGTTGGCACAGCTGACCCGGTTCGCCTGCATCCGGGCTTTGTTGAGCGCGGGAAGCAGCATACTGGCCAGGATGGCGATGATTGCGATCACCACCAGAAGTTCGATCAGGGTAAAAAGATTTTGTTTCATGAGACTTCCTCTTGAGTAAAGATTGGTTAAATCAGGAAAGGACAATTATTGATAATCACGGTCATCGGAAAAAGCTCGCGCAGCGGCTGTTCCGGAACGGTCCGGGCGGCGCGCAAGGATAAGTGGCGGATCGCCCGGCGGCACATTTCGCCGAAAGGCATTCGGCCGCAGGAGATCGAGCCCGCGGGAAAAGAGGAACAGTCCATCGTGTCGTCAAAGCTGAAGACATAAATCGGTTTCCCCTGGCCGCTTCTGACACTTTCGAGCGCGGTATAGACCCGCGAAAGATAGTATTCGCAGCTGACGAAGATCACGTCCGGCCGTTCAGCCTGGATACGCTCGGCGATGACCTGGTAATGGAAGCAGTCATCGCGCGGAATAATCCGCTCCTCCCGGACCGGCAGTCCCAGCTCCGCGTGCGCTTCGCGGTAGCCGAGTTCACGCATGTGCGGTGCGTAAATCAAGCGTTCGCCGGAGCCGCCGACGAAAAGAATGCTTTCCGCACCGTTGCGGAGCATCCGTCCGACCACCCGCCTGGTTTCTGCAACATAATCGACGGCCACATAGCCGAGATCCGGCAAATCGGAGATCCGGTTCAAGAGCAAGGTCGGCGTTTTTTCCGCCAGGCGCGCCACCCGGGGGAGGTCCTTCGGGTCCAGGAAAAGCAGAAAGGCCGCGTCAATGTCTTCCCCGGAAAAAAGCGCTTCTTTGCTCATCAGAAGCAAATTGCAGTTATTGTCGGCACAGGCGCGCTGGGTTTCGGAGAGCACCTCGGAGACGAAGCCGCGGGGCACGCCCCACTCGGGGTGAGCCTCAATGCCGATGTTGAATCGCTTCCGGGCGTCGTCGGCTTTGAACTCCGGAGCTTTGACAAAGGTGCCGATGCCGGTGCGCCGGAAAATCTTGCCGTCCGCCTCGAGTTGCGCCAAAGCTTTGCGCACGGTCATGCGGCTGACGCAAAATTCGCCGGTCAGGTCGTTTTCCGACGGCATTTGCGTCCCCGGCGTCAGGAGCCGACAGTCGATCTGCTTGCTCAATGATTCGTAGACAAAGCGAAATCCGATCTTTTTCATTTATTCTTATCACCTAATCACAAGTTAATTATATAAAAAATGTAGAGTTGTATACTTTACTTGTATAATATTATAGCAAAAAAATCCCCACATGTCAATAGCGAATCGGATTTTTTTTCTAATTTTCACGATTCCGCCCGGAGAGCGGGATGGCGGAGCGATTTTACGCCGGTGATTAAGAATCCCTGACGCCAAGCGACTGTACCGGCGTCCGGCACCGGTACAACTTACAGAAGGACACCTCTCAAAATGAGCCGGGATATTTAATTTGCAAAGATATCCTGATGGCTTAAAATCGCGGCAGGCTTGGACGTAAGCAAGAATATTTTCCAGCGGCACTTCCGGCTCAACGAGGTGGGTCGGCGTCGGCAGCAACCCGCCCTTCGGCCCCGCGAGCCGCAGGTTCCGGAGCGTTTCGTCATACACCTCCTCCGGCGTGCCGTGCGGAAACAGCGTCTGCGTCCCCAAGGTTCCCCAGAACGAGAGCCGGTCGCCGTATTCGGCATGAAGTTTGGCAAAGTCCATGCACTCCGGCTGAACCGGATTGAGGATATCGATCCCCGCCTCGATCAAGTCGTCGATGAAGGGCTCGACAAAGCCGCAGGAATGATACGAAATCAGGATATCGGGCCGAACCGCCCGCGCGGCGGCGACGACTTTCGCCAGGCGCGGCTTGAGCCATTCGCAATAAAGCTCGCGCGACATCATGATCGTCTGCTGCATCCCGATGTCGTCGCCGAGGAAAATCAGGTCGGCTCCGGCGGCGGCATAAGCTTCGGCCATGCGGCAGGCGAGATCGGTCACCCGGTCGAGATGGTAAGCCGCGGTCTCGTCGCCGCTCAGCATATCGACCATCATCGCTTCCATGCCGCGCATATACCAGGCGTTTTCCCAGACCGTGCACTGCATCAACTGGGAGACGAAATAACCGCGCCGGTGCAAATCCTCAATGGTCCCGCGCAATTCGCCGAGGCGCGAAGGATCGAACTCGGGATACGGATACGCCTCATATTCGGCAAGAGTGGAAAAATCCCTCATCGGCTGGTACATCCGGCTCATGTGCATCGACTCCGGCGTGGACTCGTGCGCCACACCCCAGATGTCGAAGGTGGTCCCCGGCAGGAAATCGATTCCGGCGAAGAAGCGTCCCTTCCAGTCGGAAAAATCCTGCTTCAGCAGCGGAATCTCGGCGGACCGGATCGCGAAATCGAATTCCTCGACATAATCGCGATGCCCGAACTTGCGTTCGAATTTATCCACCATGGCGGGACAGAGGGAGAAAAAGAGTTCCGAGCGTTCAATGCCACGGCGATGGAAGAGGTCAAGTACATTCTGACGCGGAGTTTTCATGTTTTTTCCTGCTTTTATTTTCGTCCGATGCCGGTTATATTATACTGTAACAGCATATCAACGTTTTTCCAGCGCGGAAACAGAGCATGACAAAATATGTTATCCTTATCCTTGGAGTATTGATCATGAACCAGGCCAAAGCCGAACTGCCCCGGACCACCCCGGAGGCCGCCGGACTCGATCCGGCGGCGGTTATTCAATTCGCGGACGAAATCGAAGCAGCCCGGGCGGGGCTTCACAGCTTCATGGTCATCAAGGGGGGCCGGGTCGCCGCCGAAGGATATTGGCGGCCCTATTCGCGCCAGAGCCATTCGCACGTCTTTTCGCTGACCAAGAGCTTCACTTCGCTCGGCATCGGCTTTGCTTTGCAGGAGGGCAAGCTTTCGCTTGAAGATCCGGTGAGCAAATATTTCGCCGCCGATTTTCCCGACCCGGCGCCGGAGCGCGTCATGCGGATGACCGTCCGGGATCTCCTGACCATGCAGAGCGGCCACAGCCTTGACACCATGCCGGCGATGTTCCGCGCGCCCAAGGGCGGCATGGCCCGCGCCTTTTTCGCCCAGGAGCTGACGCACGATCCCGGAACCTTTTTCCTCTACAACAACGGCGCGAGCAATATGCTCTCCAAAATCATCACCCGGGCCACCGGCGAGCGCCTCGACGAATACCTCAAGCCGAGGTTGCTCGATCCGCTCGGCATCCGCCCGGAGCGCTGGGAGCGTGATCCGGAGGGCGACAGCTACGGCGGCTGGGGCCTCCACCTCCGCCCCGAAGACATCGCCGGATTCGGCCAATTCTGCCTCAACCGCGGACGGCACGGAAAAAAGCAGATGTTGAACGCCGACTATTTGCGCGCCGCCGGCTCGAAACAGATCGCGGGCCCCGGCCTCGACCCCAAATCGGACTGGTGGCCAAGCTACGGTTATCACTTCTGGCAGGACCTCCACGGCTGTTACCGGGCGGACGGCTCGGGCGGACAGCTGGCGATGATCTATGACGAACTGGATGCGGTGCTGGTGTTTACGGCCTCGAGCACCGACATCGCGTCCATCTTCAAGATCGCCAACCGGACGCTGGTCCCGGCATTGCGAAAAGAATTCAAAAGCGACCGCCGCGTTACCGCGGCGGAGCTGGACAAACGGCTGCGGGAGCTGGAGCTCCCGCTCCCGCCCGCGTCACGGCCGACGGTCAAACTGCCCCGGACGGTCGAAATCGAATTCCCGGAACCGCCCGGCGGAGTGCCGGGAAAATTCCAACTTTGTTTTGAAGAAGACTCGGTCACGCTGAAGCTGCCGGAAGGGACGCTGACTTTCCCCTTCGACCGTTACGAGACGCTGAAAGAGTCCGGAGTTTCCTATTCCTTCCTCGCACCCGAAGCCTGGTTGCGGGCCCGCTGGACCGCGCCGAAAGAGCTGAGCCTCTTCCTCTTCCGTGACCCGGTCCAGTGCCGACTGCAACTGAAGTTCAGCGGCAAAACGGTCAAGCTGAGCGCCTTCGACCGCCAGACCCGCCGTAGCGAAGGCACTTGGACGGAATAAAAAAGAAAAAAGAAAAAAAGAACCCGCCGCCAGGCGGAATCCCGGCCAGCGTTCGGCTGGTCGCTCCGGCTCCACCGGAGCGAAGCTAAGCGCAGCGCTCCCCCCTGCGTCGGCGGAGCCGGCTCCGCTCTGCGAAAGCGAAACAAGCGCGGCAAAAGCGAAGCGAGTTGCCGCGCGCGATTGAGCGAAGCTGCCCGAACATCGGCTTCGGAACAGCGGGCCGATCGCTACGCTCTCTCGGCCTGGGGGACAAGAGGGATCACGGGCATGTAATGCCTCCCGTTTGTCAAGGGCGGCATTACAGATTCCGGCGCGATCAGATCGGCTTCCGCTTCCAACCGCAGCATCGCGGCCTTCGCCCGCTGATGCAACCGGGCGGCGCGGTTCTTCTTCATCAGTTCCGCGTCAAGTGTCTTTGCTTCAATCGCGTCATCCGTGCCGAGATTCACCGTCCGCGTCGCGTAATGCAGTTTGCCGTCCCGTCCGGCAATCACCGTTCGGAAGTAAGCGTGATAAAAGTTGTTTTTACCGCGTTGACGCAGAGCCATCTTGTCGATCCTCTTGCTCGGGATTTCTCCGCAGCAGGATGATCCACGGAACAATCAGCAGCGGAATCGTGATCAAGTTGAAGAACTCCCAATCAGAGCGGTTGTCCAGATGAACCTGAATGATCGGGTTATACAAAATCAGCAGCAAAAGAAGAATGAATTTCAACCAGATCGAAAGTTTTTCAATCAGCAACCCGACCAGCGCCGCGCTGGTGACGATCCGCAGGAAAATATAAAACCCCGCCTGAGAGTTATCACACAACGCAATGACCAGCATGACCACGGAAACGGCAGCCAGGCCAAGAAAGATTTTCTGATGATCGGCAAGTTTCCCCATCTTCGCCAATGTCGATGTTTTCGCCGGAGTATTTCTTAAGCAGTCCCGGGTTGAGTTCATAGTGGTGGATCTGGGTTCTTCCGGCGGGGCATTCTGCGGAAGAGCGCCGGATATGATGTGTTTGGGGTCCGGAGGCGGTTCCTCCGACGGGCCGTTCGACGAGGGAACGTCGGGCATGGACGTCATGTGGCTTTGCTCCGGAAGCGGCTCTTCCGGCGCCCCATCCGGCGGGGGGGCGGCCGCGCATGTTTTGAGCCCGAAGACGAAGTCAAGCAACTTGCAGCCAAGCCAGCTTACGGCGAACAGCACAATGCCTTCGACAATTGCCGTCGTTACCGCGGAAAGCAAATAAGAGGTATTGGACATATTAGTGCTCCTATCGCTGTTTGATCCGGTTTTGCAAATTTTCCATGAGTTTGACCATCTCATTTTGAAAATCGTCTTCCTGCGTCCAGGCGGCAAAGACGACGGGACCTATTCGTTCCCCCGTTTTCCTGATGCCATCATAATCCTTTTGTTTGCTCAAGCTATTTACATGAGCAATGAATTGGGCTTCCGTCATGCCGAATTCCCGCAAAATCGCCGATTTGTTGTTTTTCACACTTTCGTTAAAGGTCTTCACCCTGGGCAGGAATATTCTTCTCATCTCTTCAAGAACAAAATTCTTATCCGCCTCCGCCAGCGTAAATCCCGCTGCGGAAAGCCGCGAGGTCAAGCCATCGGCAAATTGCCGACACAGCGTTTCTGCGTATTGATCCCCAAATTGAAAGGTTGCGGCAAAAGAATCGAAATCCGCAAAGCCGTCGTCCCTCCTGTCCGGCTGCGGGGCTTTGTCCGACTGCGGCTGCCGGGGAGATGTTGCAGCAGGCAACGAAACGGAACCACTTGCTTGACTCCATAAAAAGGGGGTCAAGCTAATCATCAGGATGAAAACGATGATCAGCAGCATGAAGATGTTTTTTGTGTTTGCCTTCGTCCTCTCTTTGCTTTGGGCAAACAGGTCCCCGATCGCGTAGAGCGGCCCCGCATAGATGAATACCGCCAAAAGACCATACAGGCAAGCATAAGGCTCACGCCCAATAGCGCCGTTTTTAAACAGACGCGTCAGAGGGATATCGGCAAACAACAATGCGGATTTCGCCGCGCCGAAAAGCATGATGCAAAACATCACTTTGAAGATAATGCCCAGTGCCTTTTTCATTGTTCTCCTTTTTGGGGTTAGAACGCAATTTTCAACATGCAAAGCATGATAACAAACAAAATCATGAGCAAAAGGGTCTTGAAGATGTTTCTGCCGTTGAAATACAATTCTACTTGTTTTATCCAGTGGTGGCGCGTGTCCAGCTCCAATAACCCAAAGTATAGAGAAACAAGCGCGATGATCCCGATACTTATGACCGCATATGGCACGTATGGTGTGATTTTCGCACGCAACTTCTCTTTTTGGTATTCCAGATATGTCTCCGGCGAGAGAATTTCCAGATCAGCGTCAACGGGAGTCGTATCAGCGGCTTTCAGCCCCATTTCCCAAGGCATGAGTTGTTTTGCGTTCTCGCTACCTTGTAATATGCAGAGAAGACCAAAAAAGAATATCGCCAAAGTGAAAACGACTTTTGAAGCACTATTCAATTTCATTTCTCCAATGCTGATTTTGAATGAGAGCTTAGTATTTGCCTTATTTTTTCTTCAGAGCTTTGAGAAACTTGATCTTTTCGTCAGAAGGACAGACTTTCACCGTTCAGGATTTTGTCCGTAATGACCTCCATTCCGATGGATCCCCCGCCCCGGATTTGCATTCGTTCTATATGCATCGACCGGTTTGCTTTGAAATGTTTCGTCACCGATAGAAATAGCATCTGAGTCGGATGGTTTCAAATCATCTTCGTCGGATTCCTGAAAATAATTAAAATAAAAGCAATGGCGTTCACCCTGTTCTGTGGAATGGAAACACAACACAGGCGCTATGGAGGGCAATCCTTCGCCGTACTGATTCTCTCCATGGAGCCGTTCACTTCAAAACAGGCTTGCCGAGGCGAAATCTCGCAGGAGGCGAGATGAAGACTGGTGCGCGAGAGGGGACTTGAACCTTAAATTTAAGCTCAATTATTTAATTGACATACATTTTTATGTAAAAAATGTCAATCTTTCCAAATTTCGGCAATTTTGGACGCGGGGATTGCGCTGGTATTGTAGAGGATGGTTTGTTCCTCTTCTTTGTGGCCGACCGCACCGCCGATCAGCTTCACTTCGACGCCGTGTTCCACCAGGCGCGAAATATAGGTGTTGCGGATTGAGTTGTAATTCACGATTTCGTCAGCTGCCGCCGTAATTTCCAGCCGGGCCAGCAGATTACCGAAGTACAAAGTTTGCTTCGTATTACGGGGATTGTAGTGTGGCGCGAAATCGAGTACCCGGTTCCCGGGCCGTGGCAGACTGGCAAGATAGTCGAGCAGCTGGCGGGGAACGCGCAAGCGCACGGCCCTTTTGAAGCGGCTGGTCTTGGCCGGGGTCACGGTGATCAGATCGCCGTCAATGTCGCTCCAGCGCAGTGCGAAGGCGTCCTTTTGTCGCAACCCGGTATAATAGCTGATCGTAAAGGCCGTTTTCCACGGCTCCTTTGCCTCCGCCATGATCCGGCGGCATTCGGCTTCGGTGAACGCCCGCTGGTGTCTCGGCGTATCCTGACGGATCGGAATCTTGGCGAACGGCGATTCCGCCATGCCGGTTTCGAACAGCAGCAGCTTGAAGACGCGATTCAGCGCGGTCAGGTTGTTGTTGTACGCCTTCCCCGATTGCGACCCGTAACGGCTTGAAAGATAATGGAACGCAACTTCCGGTGTGATTTCGTCGAAATACTTCTGGCTGATATTGTTCATAAATGCCGAAAAAATACGCCGCCCGTAGGCGCTGATCGGGCGATATTTCTCCGCCAGCTCGAAAGCGCCTTGCAGCTGGACTCTTTTGCGTTTGCGCGGCTGTTCCGGGGCGGGAGCTGCCGGAATGGATTTCGGCGCGATCAGACCGGCTTCCGCCTCCAGACGCAGCATTGCGGCTTTCGCCCGTTGATGCAGGCGGGCGGCGCGGTTTTTCTTCATCAGTTCCGCTTCAAGGGCCTTTGCCTCAATCGCGTCATCCGTGCCGAGGTTCACCGTCCGCGTCGCGTAATGCAATTTACCGTCCCGTCCGGCGATCACCGTCCGGAAGTAAGCGTGATAGTAACCATTTTTGCCACGTTGCCGCAATGCCATTTGTAAACCGTTTTGTAAACTACTTTGTAGTTTTTTCTGCGGGAACTTTGTCGGGATTACCGTTTCCGCCGCTGGTGTACTTGATCGCGGCTCCGTGAAGATTGACGTGATAACGCTGATAAAAGATAAAATCCACCCCGGTTACATCGGAACGAACGTTGATCACATCTTCGGTCCCCGGATTTTTCTCGATCATATCCGTACGGGCCGCCTCAAAGCTGCCGCCCCAACAAAAAGGAGGAATGATGAACAGCGAAATCTGATGGACATAGCCGACGCCCAGGGCTTGTCCATTCACCACCTGATAAGATTCGGAGAGCGCCCGCGTTTCATGCCAGCGGGGCGAAATATCATGGAAGCCATTGGACGCACATCCAAACAGTAGAACGCACACACCGGACGCGAGCAACAACAACACAGTTTTCATCGATCAGTCTCCTTTTTTTTACAACAACGATTGATCCCTTGTCTTTTGCTCTTTTACTTTTTGCTGGTAAGGGGTTGGTTTGCCACGTCCTGCCATATTCAAAGAACAATAGGTTAGCCCCAGGATAGCCCGTACTTCGCCGGGAGAGAATCTATTATCGGGAACCAAATCGATATCTATTTTTGTGCTGCTGGTCAAAAAACGATTGCCATAGCTTGCATATCCATCTTCCCACGCTTGAATTTGCTTTTGCGGTCCCCAGGAGTGAAATTGACTGTTTTTTTCAAGTCTTGCAATTTCATAGGCACGTTCCGTTTTGTATCGCAGTGGATTGACCGAAATATACGGCTGCATATCTTTGTCTTTTTTGGGGTACTTCTGTGATAAGAGCGAGTGAATATAAACAAAGGAATCGATAGCCTTCTGGGTTTCATCTGGCTGGTAAAGATGCATAAGGGTGACCTTGTAAAGCTGATCTTCGTCATTGAAATCAAAATTGACGAACATTTTTGCTTCGCCGATGTACATCGAGGCATGAAAAACTTGAGAAAGATCAATCGGAGTTGCCCCTTCCCCCATATTGCAATGCGTTTTGACGTACTCGGAGGAGTATCCCCATTTTAAGTTGAAGACATCATACTCGGTCACTTGGGTTGCGACTTTATCTTCGTAACTTGCGATATTACGCTCGGACGTGGCGCAGCCAGAAAGGAAAATCAATGCCATAAACAGAACAATTATTTTCATTCAGTCTACCTCATTCAACGTTTACGGTGAAGGCGCTCTGTGGTTACTTTTTCTTCAGGGCTTTGAGGAACTTGATTTTTTCGTCGGAGGACAGG
>JAVBUI010000389.1:0-4858 GCA_031555495.1 Victivallaceae bacterium
GAAAACCTTGAGCAGTTTCGCCTTCTCGGGGTCGGTCGCGGTGGTGATCCCGCCGTCGCCGAAGCAGCCGAGGTTTTTGCTCGGGAAGAACGAGAAGCAGCCGTAGTCGCCGATCGAGCCGACCCGGCGGCCGCGGTATTCGGTGCCGATCGCCTGGCAGGCGTCTTCGATGACGATGAGCTTATGCTTTCGGGCGATTTCCATCACCGGGTCCATATCGGTGCTCTGACCGAAGAGGTGGACGGGGATGATCGCTTTGGTGCGCGGGGTGATTTTTTCTTCGATTCTGGCCGGATCGATGTTGAAGGTCTCGGGATCGATGTCGGCGAAAACCGGGGTTGCGCCGACCCGGGCGATCGCGCCGACGGTGGCGAAGAACGAGAACGGGCTGGTGATGACCTCGTCGCCCGCCTTGATGTCTTCGACCATGAGGGCGATGATCAGCGCGTCGGAGCCGGAGGTGAGTCCGCAGGCGAACGGGGTTCGGCAATAGTCGGCGATCTCTTTTTCGAGTTTTTCGACTTTCGGGCCGAGGATAAAGGCCTGGGAATCGCAGACTGCTTCGATTTCGGCCATGATTTCGGATTTCATCGTCCGGTACTGCGCGGTCAGGTCCAACAAGGGAACGCTCATGATATTCTCCATCCTGATAAGGTTTATAAGTTAAATACTTATCATACTATACCACCTCAAAGGAATTATGTCACGAAGAAAGTCGCTTTTTTTACATTTTTTCTCGCTTTTGCGCCGCCTCAGGGCTATATTAGCGGGTGAGGAATTGAACAATGTAAGGATTTTTATGGAAATCGGCACCAGAATCAAGGTTGAAATCGAGAAATGCGTCTTCGGCGGCAACGGGCTCGCACGGCACGAGGGCCAGGTGGTTTTCGTCGACGCGGCGCTGCCCGGCGAAGTGCTGATCGCGGAAGTCACCGCGGTCAAGCCCAATTACCTGCGCGCCAAAGCGGTCAAATACGGAATGCTCTCGCCGCGCCGGATCGAATCGGAATGCCCGGCCTTTGGCCGCTGTCCGGGTTGCAGTTACTGCCACGTCGATTATGCCTATGAAATCGAGCTCAAGGACGCCCAGCTCCGCGACTTCGTCGCCAATGCCGGACTCGAGCCCGCCGAAGGCATTCTCCCGGCGCTCGCGCCGGAACCGGCCTACGGCTACCGTAACAAGCTCTCGCTCCACGTCAACAAAGAGGGCAGCGAAACCATGATCGGCTACGTAGCCGACGACAACCAGACGGTGACGCCGATCGACCACTGCCCGCTGGCCTGCCCCGAAATCAACGAAGAACTTGCGAAACAGCTCGCCGATCCCGGCTTCCGCCACTCGGTCCACAACCGGATGGATTTGACCTTCCGCTACACCCCGCGCGACGGCGTGAAGTTCTTCCGCAACGCCCCGCCGCGCAACGCGAGCTGGCTGCGGGAGGCGACTTCAGTCGGTGAACTCGCGGTGCCGCTCGGCGGCTTTTTCCAGGTCAACCCGGGCGGCGTGGAAGCGATGATCAAGGAAATGCGCGCGCTGCTCAAAAAATACCCGGTCAAACGCTTCGTCGATCTTTATTGCGGTGTCGGCCTTTTTTCGGCGGTCGCCGCCGAAGCGGGGGTCGCCGAGATTCGCGGAGCGGAATTATCCGAAGACGCGGTGACGGCGGCGCGTTACAACTTGAAGCAGCGCGGCCGCGCCGATGCGGTTTTCACGGCCTGCGACGCCTGCGACGCGCTGCCGGAGCTGACCGCCGGGGCCGATCCCGCCGAAACGATGATCGTGATCGACCCGCCGCGCGGCGGTTTGTCGCTCAAAATGGGACGGCTCCTCGCCGAGACCCGCGGCGCGGCGCTGGTTTACATCTCCTGCAACCCGGCCACCTGGACGCGGGACGCGGGGCGGATCGTCAAGGGCGGCTGGAAGCTTCAAAGCGTCCGCCAGCTCAATCAATTCGGGCGCACCGCCCACTTTGAACTCATCAGCATTTTCACTCCGAAATCATGAACGACGACAAAGCGACTTTTTCAAGCAATTCCGGCCACCGCGCCCGTTTGCGGCGGCGCTTCCTCGACAACGGACTCGGGGCGCTCCACGACCATGAGGCGCTCGAGCTGCTGCTGACCTACGCTATTCCGCGCCGCGACGTCAAGGCGCTGGCGAAGACATTGATCGCGCGTTTCGGCTCCTTCGAGCGGGTCTTCGACGCGACCGAGTACGAGCTTGCCGATGTCCCCGGCGTCGGCGAAAACGCCGCCTCGCTGATTCTGCTCTGCAAGGGCATCTGCGCCAAATACCTGGAGCACAAGGTCAAGGACGAGCCCATCGAGCTTGCCAGTCCGGAAGCGGTGGTCAACTTCATCCGGATGAAACTCGGCGGCAACCCCAAGGAATCGATGCTGGTGATTTTCCTCAACGCCAGGAAGTTCCTGCTGGGCTATCACATCCTGCCCGGCACCGTCGACCGCACCGTGGTCTACCGGCGTGAAATTCTGGAGCGCTGCTTTTTCTGCAAGGCGACGGCGGTGATCCTGGCCCACAACCACCCGAGCGGCATCTGCGAACCGTCGCCGGAGGATATCGCGCTCACGCGCAAAATCCACGCCGCGCTGGCCAGTACCGATATTGAGCTCCTCGATCACCTGATCGTCTCGCCGTCGCTCTACCGGAGCATGAAGCATGAGCGATTTTTTTGATTTCCACACCCACAAGGCGAATCCCCCGCCGGGCGTGACGGCGCTGATTTCGCACCCCGCGCCGCTTCCGGCGGACGGCAAACTTTATTCCCTTGAACTCCACCCGTGGGCGCTGACGAAAATCCCGGAGAACTTCCGGGAAAACGCGGTCATGGCGGCGGCAATCGGCGAAATCGGGCTCGACCGTCTGCGCGGACCGGAACTGACGGTCCAGCGCGCGGCCTTCCGCGCCGCGCTTGAAATTGCAAACGAACTCCGCAAACCGGTCGTGCTCCATTGCGTCCGCGCCGCAAGCGAGCTCCGGGCCGAACTCAAACCCTTTCCGGAACTCAAAAAACTCCTTCACGGCTTCCGGGGCGGCGTCCGCGAGCTGGCGGAATGGATCGAATCCGGCTTCCTGGTGTCGCTCGCTCCGGCGGCGATCAGGAGCGAATTCGCCCCCTTCGCCGACCGGCTCTGCCTCGAAACCGACGACGGGGCGGAGCCGATTGAAGAGATTTATCAGCGAGCCGGTCAGGCCTTCGGCGCAACCTTTGCCGACATCAACGCCCGTAATTTCAAGGATTTTCTGTCATGAACGACTTTCGCACCCGCACCCGGCTTCTTCTTGGAGATGAAAAGCTCGACAAACTGGCCCGCGCCAACGTTCTAGTCCTCGGGCTCGGCGGCGTCGGCGGCGCGGCGGCGGAGATGCTGGCCCGCGCCGGAGTTGGCAAATTGACGCTGGTCGACGGCGACCGGGTCGACCTGACCAATTGCAACCGCCAGCTCCCGGCGCTCCGGTCGACCGTGGGAAAGCTCAAAACCGAAGTCGTCGCGGAACGGTTGCGCGACATCAATCCAGAAATCGAACTTGTGCTCCATTCGGACTTCATCACGCCCGAATCGGCGGCGGAGCTCCTGGCAAGCGACCGCTTCGACTACGCGATCGACGCAATCGATTCCCTGAGCCCCAAGGCAGCCTTCATCCTCGAATGCCTCGCAACGCAACTCCCCTTTGTGAGCTCGATGGGCTCGGGCGGCCGCCGCAACCCGGAGAAGGTCGTCACCACCGACATCGGCAAAACCCACCACTGCGCCCTCGCCCGGGCGGTCCGGACAAAACTCGCCGCCGCCGGGATCAAACACGGAGTCAAAGTGGTGTTTTCGGACGAACTCGTCCCCCCGGAAGCGATCGAGCGCGGAGAATTCCGCTCCTGCGTCGGCACCATATCCTACCTCCCCGCCGTCTTCGGCTGCCACGCGGCGGCCAATGCAATCAATTACCTCTGTGAAGCTGAAAATTGACTCGCCCTAACATTCCCGCAAAAGCAGCATCAATCCCGCCATGGCGAGAAAGAAAGCGGTCATCGCGAGTTTACCGTAGACGACGTTTTTTGCTTAACTCAATCAACTGCATGTCAAGCCGATAATACTTCAACCTTTTTACTCACATTGAATTTGCTGATATGCAGCGTCAGGCAAACAAGAAATAACATTCCAGACAACTCCACACCATTCCAGTTTTGAACAGCCATGATTGTTTCTGTAAACGTCAAACATCCGCATGTCGCAGTTCCCGGCATAATTGTTGAAAAAATTTGGGTCACTAAAAGCAATAAAGAAAAAAACAGGGCGGCTTTACAAAAAAAGTGAGCGGGGGTTCTACGAGGTAATAAAAAGTATTGTCCCAATTCAATACCGCACCCGGAAATAATAACGACCAGTACAATCAATAATATATGCGGCAGTTTTGCTGTGATCCAGGCATCAGCAAGCATGCTCAAGGAAAAACAAAACTGAAATGTGCAAACCCAAATAAATATTCCAAGCGAACAGAATACTATTCTTTTCCAATGTAATGGCAATATCAGGGTTTTCGCGTAATCGGCAACTGGCATGCGTTCCATTCCTCCCATCCGGCCTGGTAAATTTTTGTATTTTTAAAACCTTGAGAAAAAAGAATATTCTCCACATATTGCAATGCCACAGTTGAGTTGGCATTGCCATATAAAATGAGATTATTACTGCCCTGCAACAGAACAAGATTTTCGTTCACTGATTTTTCGGCCTGCTTGGCTGGCACATTAATTGCACCAGTAATATGGGCATAGCGATAATAAATGGAATCCCGGATATCAATACATAATGTCTCCGGTTGTTTTTTTTAGATAAGCAAATCGGC
>JAVBUI010000278.1:0-9498 GCA_031555495.1 Victivallaceae bacterium
TCCATGTCTTTCTTGTTGCGTCAGCAATGCAATTTGCTCTGGCGACATCCAATTTTCTTGCGTATTATTTTTAACCGCAGAAAGAAAATATTCGTCATCGTCATAACATTCTGGTTTCCCATTCGAAAAACGATAAAATGAACTGCCTGTGTCTTGCCATAGCCGAGCATTCAACCGTTCGGCAATATTGATGAGCTTGACAACATTCTGTTCCGTTTTTTTGGAGCCCAGCTCAACGGCATAACGACCGGCAGAGGGGTGTTGAAAATTACCTGTCCCAAGTTCAACATCAATATTCCCATCAACAGAATGACGGAGAATGAAATCTCCTCCGCCCGCTTCATCATGATTTGTTGATAAAAACGATAACCCTGAATCATCACTAACCAGCGTCCGGAATTCTTGCCTGGTAATGGGTTCGAGCCGCATAATACTAAATGCTATTGTCATGAAAGGCCTTCAGTCCGGTTAGTAGTTTCATCATTTTTGTGTAGACACCTTTCATCTGACTATTTATCCAAGACACTGCCCCCTCTAACTATTCATGCTTAAGGTGAAGGCCGCGAGGAAGCCGAGCACGGTGACCAGGCCCGCGTAGTCGTGGGTTTCGCTGAAGGCTTCGGGGATCATGGTGTCGACCAGCATCGCGAGGATCGCTCCGGCGGCGGTGGCGATGGTCGCGGCGACGACCGTGGGCGGAAAATGGGAAAAAAGTGAATAGCCGGCCAGAGAGGCGATGCCGGAAATGACCGCGATCGCCGTCCAGATGCCGAAGATATAGCGCCGGCTGTAGCCCGCCGCCTTCATCCCGGAAGAGCTCGAGAGGCCCTCGGGAATGTTCGAGAGGAAAATAGCGGCCACCGTCACCATCCCGACCTTGCCCCCCTCGATCATCGAAACGCCGATGGCGATCGATTCGGGAATGCCGTCCATCAGCGCGCCGAGCGCGATGGCAAGGCCGCTGTCGGAGTCTTCCATGCGCTGGCGGGAGTGGTGTCCAGAACGCTTGCGGTGTTTTGCGCCGAACAAAGCCAGCACCCGGTTGGCGGCGGTATAAACCACCGCGCCGCCCAGAAAGCCCAACGCAACCGCGTTGACCCCGCCCTTGCGATAAGCCTCCTCCATCAGCTCAAAAGCGAGCGTGGAAATCAAAACCCCGCTCCCGAACGCCATCACCAGCGCGATTACCCGCTGCGGTACCCGGCTGAAATACCCGGCCAGCGCCCCGACCACCAAAGCCATTCCGGCAAACAATCCCCAGAAACCGGCCTGCATCCACAATGTCATCATTCAGTCCTCCCGCCATAATCTACCCCGGCATTCGGGAAAGTCAACCGTGCATATGAGGCCCGGCGTGGACGCTGGCGCGGCCAATCGCTCCGGCCTGACGGCCTCCGCTCGGGCCGGGCTCCGCACCGCGACTGCGTCGCGTTTCTTGAGCTGGGCTGCGCCCGGGCGGGAACAGTGAGGTTTCACCTCACACTCCACCAAGGGCTTCTCGCCCTTTGGAATCCCCGGCCGACCGTCGGCCTCGAAATAGGGCAGCCGCCCCGCTTGCAATCCCCATTTCGCCGCACTATATTTAGTACAGAGTCAATGGTCCAATCACGGAAGCTCTGTTTTATGCACAAAGTCATTTCGATTCCGACGGCGCTCCTGGCAGCGCTCCTCCTCTCCTCATGCGCCTCCAGCGAACGGATGCTCCGAATGTCCGGAGCGATCGGCACCTACGAAAAACCGAAAAAAGAACGAATTTCCAGCTACCGCCCCTCCCCCGGCCCGCGCCGGACCGCCGACGAACTCCAGGGATTCGACCAATCGCTGATCAACCTCTGGCCGTTTTTCTTCCGCAACGCCGACTACTACAGCGCCCTCTGGCCGATGATCGACCGCGATCCCTACGGCTTCGCGATCCGCCCCTTTTACAATCAGGAAGGCGACGAACACTCGGTGCTGTTCCCGCTCGCCGCCTGGAACTCCGCTTCCGGCGCCGGCTGGGCGGCCAACGCCTACTGGCGTAAGGGAATGTTCGGCATCGCCCCCCTTCTCCACTATTCCGCCGGTGCGCGCTTCTGTTACTACGGCCCCTTCTGGGCCAAAGGCGACAACATGGGATTCTTCCCGGTCGCGGCCGGCGGCAAAGGCTGGGGCCAATTCGCCAATTGCTGGTGGAAAACCGGACGCGACGGCGCCAAATTTTCTTTCACCATGTTCCCGATCACTTCGTTCAGTCCCACCGGAGGATATTTCGCCAACAGCCAGTGGCGTTACGACGGCGACGGCCAGCTCAAATCGCTGATCGTCCTCCCGCTCGCGGCATGGCGGCGCGAGGGGGGTAATCACATGCTGTTATGGTACGGCAACCGCGACAAAGAGGGCCGTTTCACCACCTGGGGCGTCGCCCCCGGATTGCTGCATTTCGGCGAACGGTTCAATCTTGCAACCCTCGCCTGGTGGGAGAAAAACGCTCAGGGCGAAGTCGAAAAAGGCGGCGTCTTTCCGTTCGCCGGATGGAGCCGCACTGGCTTCAATTACGCGCTATTGTGGTACGGAGACCGCGATGAAGAGGGTCAATGGAACTACTGGGGCGTCGCCCCGGGACTGATGACTTCCAACAAAAATTTCACCCGCGTATTGACGGCGTGGTGGTCGGGGGACGATCAGGGCGAGCTCACCGGCGGCGGCTTCTTTCCGTTGGCGAAATTCCACCGCAACGGCTTCAACTACGCGCTTTTGTGGTACGGAGACCGCGCCGGCGAGGGCAAATGGAACTACTGGGGCATCGCCCCCGGATTGCTTCACTGCGACGAAAACTTCTATCTCGCCACCCTCGCCTGGTGGGAAAAGAACGCCCGAAACGAACTCGAGCGCGGCGGCGTTTTCCCGTTCGCCAAGTGGCAGCGCGAAGGCTTTAATTACACGCTGTTGTGGTACGGCGACCGCACCCGGGAGGGACGATGGAACTACTGGGGCGTCGCCCCCGGACTGCTTCACTTCGGAGAAAAATTCAACCTCGCCTTCCCCGTCTGGTGGTCGAGGGACGATCAGGGGGAACTCAAAGACGGCGGGCTCTTCCCGCTCGTCGAATTCAACCGAAAATCCTCCAGCACGCTTCTCCCCTTGCCGCTGGTCCGGTACACTTCGCTGCGGGATCACAGCGTTTTCCCGCTTTACGGCATTTTCGACGACGGCGACGTTTTCGTCTCCCCGCTGGGCGGCTGGTCGCGCAAACCGGACACATCGACCATGTCATTCCTTGGCCCGCTCTATTGGTCAAAGCGAAAAACCAGCATCGGCAATCTCAAATCCGATGAATTCACCCTCGCCGCCCTGCTCGCCTACCGCAGCCGCGAGGAGAAGTACCACCTCCCGGTCTACGGGTTGGACTCCCACTCCACCTCAAAAGAATACTATGATGCGCGCAAACCCCTGATCTGGCGACAGCTCGACCGGCTCGGGATTCCCGAACGCCCGGAGACGCCAAAAGAGTTCCGGAAGCTGCAAGAAACCATCGATGCGAAGCGGGAACTTGAAGTCACCGAATCCCTCGGCGTGGTTCCGTTGTTTTCGCAGAAGAGCTCGCCGGACAAAAATGAATTCAGCCTCGGATTGCGCCTGATTTCGCATTACGGGAAAACGGATAACAAGACCGAATTTTCTCTGTTTACCCCGCTCATTTTCCTGAAGCAGCGGGAACGCGACACCCGTGACGGCGAATACGAGAGCGATTCCTGGCACGCGCTGCTGCTTTTCGGCGGAAAAAAAGCGGTGCGCCCGCCCGAAAAGCAGGACCGGTGGCTCCGGGAGCTCGATTCGATCGGCCTCCGTTTCAATGCCCAAAGCGCATACGACACCTTTCTCCGCATTCGGGCGGGGTTCCTGCTGCGGAAGCTGGGCGTCGAAACCCCGCTTCCCGATTACGTCTGCGATTCAAATTCGATGCGGGAGTTCACCGGCGAAATCCGCAAAAAACTTCGCGCCGGGGCCGAAACCGAAACCTCGCTCTCGCTCTTCCCGCTTTTCTTCCAGGCAAAAGATGCAAAGAAGGATGTGACGGTTCTCTATCCGCTCCTTTCCGGCTACGACCGGAACGGCTGGCTGTCGTTTCCGCTGCTCTCCGGCTGCATGCGGGAAGGGCGTGAGCTGAAAACTGCCATTGTGCTTCCGCTCTACCAGAAAAGTGAATTCGGCGCCGACGCCGACGCGGCGGTCCTTGAACACGATGCCCTCAAAGGAACGGCCCCCAAACATTGTTTCTCCGGCGAGAGCACCCGTTTTCTGCTTTTTCAGCAGAACCGCCTCGACTACCGGACCCCGGCGACGCCCGGCGAAGCCGCCGCGCTGACTCGAATTTTCAGCCTGGTCAAAAGCTGGGAAGAGACCGCGGCCCTCCTCGCGGAGAGCGACCTCGAAACCCGGGAATTCCACACCGCGCTCTCGACCGCCCGCCCGGATTTCGCCACCCGCCAGGCGGTCGACGAACAGTGGCCGCGAATTACCCGCAAGGTACCGTTCTATGGCGAAGTCAGCCAGATGAGGAACCTATGGGAAAGCAACGACCGGCTCCACCGCCAGGTCGCCGATTGCCGTAAAAAGCTTGCAAAGGCTCTCGGCGAGCTCGGCAAATCCTACCCCGCCCCAGAATCGCTCGAGGATGCCCGGGCCCTCGCCAGGACCCTGAATGCCGAAGCAGTAAAGACGACCGAACTGCGCTCCTTCTCATCTCCATTGTGGAGCCGCGTGACCGTCGGCCCCGACAGCCACTGGCAAACGCTGCTGTTCCTGGCCGACGGCGAACGCCACGACGACACGGGAAGCGAACGGATTTCGGTGCTCAAATTCTTCTACCGCTACCAGCGCGCAGGCAGCCGTTCGGACACCTTGATCTTCCCCTTCATCTCGCTCCGCCGGGAAAAGGACGACTATCAATTCAACTTCCTCCACCGCGTCTTCTCGACCTACCGCAAAGGAGGCCAAACCGGAGGCCACATCCTCTACATCCCGTTCTGATCCGGAATCACCGTCAAATGAACTGTGACTTCGTTGTCGCCGAAGATGATTTCGCCGACTTCGAAGTCGAATGGGAGGTCGAGTTTTTCTTTGAGCTCCTGAAGGAGAAGCGTCACCTCCGAGGCGGAGTGGATGGCAAGCGGGAGGTCGCTTGCGGCCACTCGTTTCTGCACCCATTCGGTTTCGAGGATTTTTGCGCCCGCGCGGACGGTCCAGTCGGGGATCAATGAGTGCCGGGCGGCGAAGGCGCCGAGTTCGAGGTGGAGGTCTTCGCGCCCATCCGACCGTTCGCGGTGGCGGAGGTTGAACTTGAACGCCGGGAGAAATTTCTGCAGCAGCGGCGACTTGACCAGAAAGGCAAGGTCAACTTCGAGCCCGATGCCGTGCTCTTCGCTGATTTTTCCGATTTTCAATTTCCCGTCGAGCAGGTTCAACCGTTCGGCGATGAGATTCAAATCTTCGCGCCCGGCCCGCACTTGCATTATTTTATCTCCACTTCAAGGTACGCCCGTCCGTCGGAGACGCGGCAGTCGACTTCGGCTTCAAGATTGTCGAAGGCGGCCCGGGTGTGGAGCTCAAGCTTCAAATCCGACAGCCGGAGCATTCGGCCGTCGATCCTGACGGCGACTTCGCCCCCCGCGAACCCGACCTTCCCCGGCGCGACCGCTTCAAGGATGGCGGCGATATCTTTTTCTTCCGCGTCGATGATGATCATATTCCACCCTCCCCCTCCGGCTTACGGTTCAAGCTTTTCCTCCAGCAGACGCCGTTCCCGTTCTATTTCCAGCTTCAGCTCCTCTTCGCTCGGCAGATACAGCAAATACTTCGACGCAAAGAGCTGCTTGCTTTCATTCAGGATAGAATACTTTACCACCGCTTCATTGCGTTCGGAGCACAAGATAATGCCCAACGTCGGGTTATCGTCGGAAGCACGGCATTGTTCTTCGTACATGCGAATATAACTATCCATCTGCCCGATGTCCTGATGAGTCAGTTTGCCGATCTTCAAATCGACCAGGATGTAACACTTCAGGAGGCAGTTGTAAAACACCAGATCGATGTAAAAATCCTCATGATCAAGCCGCATCCGTTTCTGCCGGGAGACAAAGCAGAAACCTTTGCCCAACTCAAGTAAAAAACTTTGCAGATTGTCAATGAGCGTCTGCTCCAAGTCCTTTTCATGCAATCCGGGATAATCTCTCAAATTCAGAAAATCCAGCACATAAGGGTCGCGGATAAAGGCTTCCGGAGACAAATCCGCCAGCTTGTCGTTTGCTTCCCGAACCACCGACTCCTGTTCCCGGCTGGCAAGCAGCCGTTCATAATACAGGACCGATATCTGCCGCTGAAGCTGGCGACTGGACCAGTTTTCGGATATCGCTTCATTCATATACCACAGGCGGGCTTTTTCGTTTTCCACCTTGAGCAACAACCGATAATGCGTCCAGGTCAATTCGTGACGCACTGCGTCACAAATCGGAAAAGCCTTGTAAAACAAGCGCATATAACGCAAATTACTCTCGTCGAAACCTTTTCCGAATTCACCGGTCAACTTGATTGACAATTCTTTCAATAACTGTGCGCCGTACTCGGCGCGCTGACGGCCGCTTTGTTCATCTTCAACAATCAGTTGCCCGATTTGCCAATAGGCTTGGACCATGGCGAAATTGACCGCCCGGTACGCATTGCTCCGGGCGGCTTCCAGGACCGACTTGATCGCGCCAAGCAACGGTTCGGAATTTTCCTTTTTCAGCTCGTTAGCCATACGTCATCCTTTCTGCATCAGAATTTTCGTCAGCGCAGCGAATAGAGAAACTGCCGTTCGCCCATGCCGGGGGCGATTTCAAAGACTTCCGAGACTTCCCAATGGAGCGGATTTTTTTTGTCCATCGCGCGCACTTCACCGAGGTCGGTTTTGAGCTGTTCCGGGGTTTTGTAGAGAATGAAGCGCCCGTTCCGGTTCGGGAAATTGCGGGCGTCGGCGACGATCACCGCCGCCGCCGCCACCGCGCGGGCGGTGACGATGTCGAAGCGATGCTTGAATTCCCCCCGGCAATTGAGCTCGCGCGAACGGCCGGTAATCACCCGGAGATTGCCCAAGCCGAGCTCTTTGGCGGCGCTTTCGACGAACGCGGTCTTTTTCCCGATCGAGTCGATCGCGGTCAGCCGGAGTTTGGGGAACGCCAGCGCCAGCACCAGCGACGGGAAACCCGCGCCGCAGCCGATGTCGGCGATTTCAAAGCGTTCCGAGGCCAATTCCGGGAAACAACACGCGATCGAGAGCGAATCGGCGACATGTTTCGCCGCATAATCCTCCGGCTCGACGATCCGCGTGAGATTGGTCACTTCATTGGCCTTGACCAGCAGCAGCCGCAGCGCCTCGCAGCGTTCGGCGAAAGCATCCGGCTCGGCAACGCCGCATTGCGCGGCATAAGAGGCCAGGTCGAAGCTCATGCCGTTCCCCCTTTCAACAGGGCCCCCAGCAGCAGAAAACAGCCAAGCAAGGCGAAATAGACCGAATAGAGCGCCCGGTAATTGCCCGAGCGGCAGAGCGCGCGGAACAAATCCCGCATCCAGCAAGGTTTTCCGGAGAAAGCAATACCGAGGATGCCCGCGAGGTGGCAGAGCACCGAGAACGCCGGAAGAAACGGCGTATGGTACTCAAACGCCCCGTGGACGAAATAGTACGCCAGCAGAATCAGCATCCCGCCGCAGGCCCGGCTGAAGAGGTAGTCCAGATAAAAATATGCCAGCACCGCCCCCCCGATCGCCATCGGCCAGAGCAGCGGCAGCATCCAGTCGAAGACAATCGGCCGCGCGTGCGGAATGCACCAGATCAGCGTCGGCAGCGCGAGCAAAAAGCCGAGTTTGCGGTTGCGCGGCAGACTCTCGATCTTCGGCAGCGATTCCGGCCGGAGCTTCCAGATATAGAACGCGGCGGTCAACGCCGCCAACCCGCCAACCCAGAGAGAAATTTGATAAATCGTGTAATCCATGTTATTCCTTACTTTGCCCCTTGCATTTCGTCGATGAAGCTTGTGATCATCCGGTGCGCGATGCTTCCCGGGGCGGGGATCATCGGCAGATTGTCGGCCCGGCACCACCTCGCGTCCTCGATTTCGACGCCGTCGGGGCGCATGTCGCCGTGGAGATAATCGGCGGTGAAGCCGACCATCAGCGAATTCGGAAAAGGCCAGCTCTGGCTCCCGAAGTAACGAATATTGCCGACCGCGATATTGACCTCCTCCATCACCTCACGGCGGACCGTCTGCTCAAGGTCCTCGCCCGCTTCGACGAAGCCCGCGACCAGTCCGTAGACGGGCGTAGTGAATTTGCGGTTATGGGCGAGCAATATTTCGTCGCCGCGCCGCACCGCCACGATCACCGCCGGGGCGAGCACCGGGAAAAAGAGCGCGCCGCAGGAGCCGCAGACCCGCGCGCATTCGTGCTCGGAGTCGCTGGTTTCGCCGCCGCAAACGCCGCAGAAACGGCCGCGCCGCCGCCAGAACGTCAGCGACAGCGCCCGCCCGATGGCGATTTTCTCCGCCTCGGGGAGCGAATAAAGCGCGCTTCGGAGCTCCAACAATTTGAGGTCGCCGCGCTGCGGCGCGTCGTTGAGTTCGAGCACTCCGCAGCGGTTGCCGTCGAGCATCCCGATTTCAAGGGCGGAACTGCTCTGGGCTTCCAGCTCGGCGGCAGACGGCAGCGTGTAAGCGCCGTCGGGACCGACTGCGAGGCAGAGCCGGCCGCCGACCAATGCGACGACTTTTTCCGCCCCGATCCCTTCGACCGGCGGCGCGGGAGTGAAAACATGGCTCATGACAGCATTCCAATTCGAAATAGTTTTAAGGCATTGCCCGTCGTCCGCGCCGCGACTTCGGCGACGCTGATCCCCAATTCCAGCGCAACGCGTTCGGCCACCAGCGGCAGAAATCCCGGCGTATTCGCTTTGCCGCGATGCGGGATCGGTGCGAGATAGGGCGCATCGGTTTCGAGCAGCAGCCGGTCGGCGGGAATGATTTTGAGCGTCTCGCGGATGTTTTCGGCGGCCTTGAAGGTGACGATTCCCGTGACCCCGAGGCAGGCTCCGAGTTCAAGGAACTTCTCCGCCCACTCCGGCGTTCCGGCGAAGCAGTGGATCACCATTTGCCCGCCCTTCGCCGCGAATGCCTGCGTCAGGCGGTACATTTCGCAATACGCGTCGAACCTGCCGTCGATGTCGCGGCAATGGAGGATCGCGGGCTTTCCAGCAGCCAACGCAAGATCGAGAAACACCTCGAGCACCTCCGATTGGCGGGCGCGCGGTGCGTTGTCATAATAAAAATCGAGTCCGAGCTCCCCGACCGCGACACAGCGCGGATCGTCGAGCAGCGGGGCGAAATCGGCGACGCTGTGCGGCTCCTTTTCCGCCTCGTGCGGATGGACCCCGGCGCTGAAAAAGCTGTCGGTAACCTGATTTGCAAAGTCGCGCGCGCGGCAACTGTCAAG
>JAVBUI010000311.1:0-4958 GCA_031555495.1 Victivallaceae bacterium
AGGCCAAATCCGACGCCGAGCTGAAAAAACAGGAGATGCTCGCGCTTCAGAACCGCAGCAAGGTCGAAGCCGAGACCGAGAAACTCACTGCCGAAATCGCCTCCCGCCAGGCCCGCATCGAACAATTGATCGCGGCCAAGACCGAACTCGAAGTCGCTCAATTTGCCCTGAAGACCGCCGAGGCCGAATGCGCCGCCGAACTCAAGATGGCCGAAGCCGAGCGCGGCGTCATCCTCGAACGCGGCAAGAGTGAGGCTGAAGTGCTCACCCGCAACGTTGCCGCTTTCGGCGGCGGCGACGCTTTCATCCGGGGCAAACTCTACGAGAAGGTCGGCCCGGGAATTGTTTCGATCATGACCAATTCGGCCAACGCTTCCGGAGGGATGCTTGGTTTGCCGCTTGCGCCGAAATCGGCTCCGGCCGTAAAGAACGAGGTGAAATAATGAGCACTGAAAATTTCAAAACCGAAAAATCGGCCCGGACGACGGTCGTTTCGCTCATTTTGACATTCGCCTTTCTCATTCTGCTGCTGTGGGGCGCTTACACCTGGCTTCTCTGCCGTTTCTACGTCCCGCCGGGCCAGATGGCGGTTGTCACCGCCAAGATCGGCAAAGCGCCCGCTCCGGGCTCCATCCTCGTCGGCCCCGGCGAGAAGGGCATCCGGCACGACGTGCTGGCCGAGGGACGGCACTTCCTCGACCCCTTCTGCTACGAAGTCAAGATCGTTCCCGCGATCGAAATTCCGCTCGGCAAAGTCGGCGTGGTCACCTCCAAGGTCGGGAACGAGCTGCCTCCCGGCGAAATCATCGCCGCCGGACGAGACTCCAAAGGCGTCTGGCGCAACGTCCTCGGCCCCGGCACCTACCGGCTCAATCCGCAGGGCTATCAGGTCGATATCCTCGACGCGATCAACATTCCGGCGGGTTACGTCGGCGTGGTGACTTCGCAGACCGGCAAACTGCCGCAGGAGGGCGAATTCGCCGCTTCCGGCGAAAAAGGCGTGCTGCGGGACATCCTCCAGCCGGGACTTTATTACATCAACGGCCGCGCCTATCAGGTCAATGTGATCGAGATCGGCATGAACCAGGTCTCGATGTCCGGCGACGGCGAGAGCGCCAGCAGCGTGATCGAACGCCGCTCCAAGCTCGACACCGCCGGCAACGCCCTTGAAGCGATCGCCGCCAACACCCTCAACGCCCAGCAGGAAATGCGCCTCAACCGGGCGATGAGTTCATCGTCTTCCGCTCCGGTGCAGAAAAAGGCGGTCGCGGCGGTGAAGACGGTCGCACGCAAAGCGCCGTTCCGTTCGGCTGACGCGGCGACCTCCGAGCCGCAGAAAATCGAGGAGGACGCGGTCATCTACGGCATCAGCCGTTTCGTCGAATTTCCGTCGCGCGACGGCTTCAAGATCCTGATCGACATGACCGTCGAATTTGAATTGATGCCGGAATCGATTTCACGCATTTACCTCCTCTACGGCGACTTGCCGCAGGTTGTCGCCAAAATCATCCTGCCGCAGGTACTCTCGGTCTCCCGGCTCAAAGGCTCAAGCTACAAAGCGCAGGACTTCATCATGGGCGAGGGGCGTGAGATTTTTCAGAACGAACTCCGCGCCGACCTGGTCAAGGCGTTGGCCGAGAAGAACATCATCGTTCACAACGCGATCATCCGGCAGGTCGAGATTCCGTCCGACATCCTGACCCCGATCCGGGCCTCCAGCCTCGCGACCGAGCAGAACCTGACCAACCTTTCGCTTCAGGAGACCGCCAAAATCCAGGCCGAACTCAATACCGAAACCTCGATGATCGAGCAACGCCGCCAGGAAATCGAGCAGGAGACCAGGAAAATGGCCGCCGAGATCGCCGCCACCCGCAAAAACGCGGTCGGCAAGATCAACGCTGAAACCGCCCTCGAAGTCGCCGTCATCCGGCTTGAAAAAGCCACCATCGAAGCGCAGACCAGCCGCCTCAGGGGCGAAACCAAAGTCAAAACCGATTTCATGCGCGAAAGCGCGATTGCCGAAAGCGCCGAGCTTCGCGCCCGCGCCCTCGGCCGCGACGGAACGCTGGCCGAACTGAAATTGATCGAGTTCCTCAATCCGAGGGTCGAAACCCGCATCATCCACGCCGGCGAAGGCACCTTCTGGACCGATTTGAAATCGGGAGCGGTGGCGCTTCCGGTTCCGGTCAGGAAGTAAGCACGGCATGCGTCCGGTCCGGACGGTTGCCGCAAATATTGTTTTTGAAAATTCATTCGGGGACTTGAAAATTCCCGAATGACGGTTTACTTTTTGATGGGTTCGTATTTTTCGATTGATCCGATTTTTTTTGAGATACTTTGAAAGGTGATATTTTGGCAAGGGATACCGAATACATTGTTGAGCTCCTGCTCGAGCACGGCATGATCGACGAGGACCAGCTTTCGCAGGCTCGCCGGGAGGCCGAAATGAGCGCCGGAGAACTGGACGTGATCGACGCCTTGAAGAAGCTCGATTTTGTCCGCAGTTATGACCTGACCGCGATGCTCGCGCAGCAATACGGCATGGAAATGCTCGACCTCAGGAGCTACGAGATTCCGGAAGAAGTGCTCAAGGCGCTGACGCCCGACATCGTCGTCCACTACAATGTGGTCCCGGTGATGCTCCACGACGACGTGCTGACGGTGGCGATGAGCGATCCGACCGACCTCGAAACGCTCGACTCGCTGCGCTATTACCTCGGCCGCGACGTCGACGCGGTGGTCGCGCCCGCCGAGCAGATCCAGGGCGTGATCGAGAAACATTACCGTTCCGCCGAAGAGAGCGTCGCCGGCTTTATCGAGAACATCGGCGAAGACGAACTCCTCGAGATGGGGGGCGCTTCCACCAGTACCATCGGCGGCTCCGAAGAATCCGAAATAGATGACGCCCCGCTGATCCGGCTGGTGTCGATGCTGATTACCGAAGCCTACCACATCAGGGCGTCCGACATCCACCTCGAACCGATGGAAAAACGCTACCGCGTCAGGTACCGGATCGACGGCGCGATGCGCGAAGTCGAAGCCCCGCCGAAGTATCTCCAGGCCAACTTCACCAGCCGCGTCAAAATCATGGCCCGGCTGGACATTACCGAAAAACGCATCCCGCAGGACGGACGCATCCAGATGCGCGTCGGTGACAAAGACATCGACTTGCGCGTATCGTCGATCCCGACCACCCACGGCGAGAGCATCGTCATGCGTATCCTCGACAAAGCGAGCATCCAGCTCGACATTCCGAAGCTCGGCTTCTATGCCGACGACCTTGCGATGATCAACGACATCATCAACATGCCGGACGGCATCTTCCTGGTAACCGGGCCGACCGGTTCCGGCAAAACGACTTCTCTTTACGCCTTTTTGAACACCATCAACACGATCAGCCGCAAGATCATCACCGTCGAGGACCCGGTCGAATACCAGCTCTCCGGGATCAACCAGGTTCAGGTGGACAAGCAGATCAACATGACCTTCGGTGTGGCGCTGCGCTCCATGCTCCGCCAGGCGCCGAACATCATCATGGTAGGGGAAATCCGAGATTTGGAAACCGCCGAAATCGCGATCAACGCCGCGCTGACCGGTCACCTGGTGTTCAGCACCCTGCACACCAACGATGCGCCGGGCGCGATCACCCGTCTGGTCGACATGGGGATCAAGCCCTTCCTGGTCGCCTCCGGCGTCCGCGCGGTCATGGCGCAGCGGCTGCTGCGCCGGGTCTGTGCCAATTGCAAACAGCCCCATACGCCGACCAAGGAAGAGGCGCGGCTGCTTGACCTCTCCGACGAATACCTGGCCAACCACCAGTTTTACAAGGGCGCCGGCTGCGAACGCTGCGGCAAGACCGGCTACAAGGGACGTATCGGGATTTACGAAATTTTCATGATTACCGAAGAAATTCGTAAGCTGATTTTCCGCAACGAGCCCAGCGGTGTGATCCGCGAAGCGGCGCGCCGCGGCGGGATGCGTTCTTTGCGCGATGACGCGATCCGCAAAGCCGAATCGGGGACCTCCACCCTCGAAGAGGTGATCATCGTGACCATGATGGACGAAAACTGATTCCAAAGTTGGAGATGGATTTATATTATGCTTGATACCGAAAGTTTGGCATTGATCGACCTCCTGATCAGCGAACGCTCCGCCCAGCACCCCGGCCTCGCCGAACAGCTGCGGGACGTCGCCGAAGAGCAGGAGCGCACCGGCAAGCCGGTGATGGACATCATTGAGAATTACGGCTTGTTCACCAAAGCCGACATGCGCCAGATGATCGCCGAAAACCTCGGCAGCTACGTCTGGGACCCGAAACTTCAGAGCGGCGACCTCGAGCTCGAGTTGATCAACCGCGTGGACCTTGCCACTGCACGGGCTTACGGCGTGATTCCGGTCGCCTTCGAAGACGACATGCTCTATCTTGCGATGCGCAATCCGCTCGACTATCAAACCGTCGAGTCGCTGCAGTTCATTCTTGGTTTTCCGATCATTCCAGTGGTGGTCGACGGCGATCAGATCGACAGCGAACTGGAGCGCTATTATCCCGAGAAAGTCGAAAACGTCCACGACATCGTTGCCGCGCTGCAGGCCGGCGCCGACGACGACAACCTCGGACTCGACGAAAAAGACATCGAATCCAAAGCCAACGAGGCCCCCATCGTCAAATTCGTCGACGTGATTCTGCAGCAGGCGATCAAGGACAAAGCGTCCGACATCCACTTCGAGCCGTTCGAAAAAGAGTTCCGCATCCGCTACCGCGTCGACGGCGCGCTTTATGAAATGCCGCCGCCGCCCAAGAGCCTGGCGATTCCGGTCATCAGCCGCGTCAAAATCGTCTCCGGGCTCAACATCTCCGAACGCCGCCGCCCGCAGGACGGCCGTATCCAGCTCAAAATCAGCGGCCGTCCGATCGACTTGCGCGTATCGTGTCTGCCCACCAGCTACGGCGAATCGGT
>JAVBUI010000135.1:0-4273 GCA_031555495.1 Victivallaceae bacterium
TCCGACGCCGACGGCAACGTCAATCTCGAGGACCTCAAGTCGAAGCTGTCGCCGGAAGTTGCGGGCTTCATGCTGACCTGTCCCAACACCCTCGGACTCTTCGACCCCAACGTCAAACTGATCAACGACCTAGTTCACGAAGCGGGGGCCATGAGCTATTGCGACGGCGCCAACTTCAACGCGATCATCGGGCGCGTCCGTCCCGGCGACCTTGGTTTTGACGTGATGCACGTCAACGTCCACAAGACCTTCGCCACGCCCCACGGCGGCGGCGGTCCCGGCGCGGGGCCGGTCGGCGTTTGTGAAGCGCTGGTCCCGTTCCTGCCGGTTTCGCGGGTCGCCAAGCGCGCCGACGGCACCTATTCGCTCGAATACAAGTGCCCCGAGTCGATCGGCTACATCGCGCCCTTTTACGGCAATTTCGGGGTGATTCTCAAGACCTACGCGTATATGCTCACCCTCGGCCGCGAAGGCTTCCGGCGGGTCGGGGCCAACGCGGTTTTGAACGCCAACTACATCCGCATGAAGCTCAAGCCGTATTATTTTGAAAAGTACGACCGCCCCTGCATGCACGAATGCGTCCTTTCGGCGAAAAATCAGCTCGAGAACGGCGTTCACGCGCTCGATATCGCCAAGGGCCTGATCGACCGCGGCTACCATCCGCCGACGATGTATTTCCCGTTGATCGTACCGGAAGCGCTGATGATCGAGCCGACCGAGACCGAGTGCAAAGAGACCATCGACGAATTCATCGCGGCGATGATCGAAATCGCGGAAACGGCCAAGACCGATCCCGATTCGCTCCACAACGCGCCGGAGACCACGCCGGTGGGACGGCTCGACGAAACCGCCGCCGCGCGCAAACCGAAATTGTCCGAACTGTAACAGGGCCCGTTTCGGAGGGGGGCGAAGGGAGGAAATACCTGCTTTTTTTCGCCTCCGCTCTTGCATAATGGCGATTGCGGCATATATTACCGGAGATGCGGCGATCCGGGCAGTCGCTCCGCCTTCGGGCGGGGAGGAAAGTCCGGACTGCATAGAGCAGGGAGTCCTTTTGATAAAGAAGGATACCGCGGACGATACGCCGCGGGAAGGAAAGTGCAACAGAGAGCAGACCGCCCGGATGCAAATCCGGGTAAGGGTGAAAGGGTGGGGTAAGAGCCCACCGGGCGAGTGACGAGAGTCGCGCCGCATGGTAAACCCCTCTCGCAGCAAGACCAAATAGGGGATGAGCCGCTGCTCGCGGCGTTATGAATCCCGGGTTCTGGTCGCACAGACAGATGATTGCCGCCCGCCCTTTCGGGGGAGGGTACAGAATCCGGCTTACAGGGTTGCCGCATCGCTTCTCGCACGGTTGTTCCTCCGAAAGAGGGAGCGGCCGTGGGAGGGCATTTTTTGTTTTCTGGTCACGGAGGAAAATATGATGTTGGATAAAATTGCGCGGATCAAAAGTGCCGTTCGCGATATTCCGGATTTTCCGAAACCGGGAGTTGTTTTCAAGGATATTACGCCGATTCTGGCCGACGGAGCGCTGTTTCGCGATCTGATCGAGCTTTTTGCCGAGGGGATCGGGCCAGGGGACTGCGATTGCGTCGCCGGGATCGATGCGCGGGGCTTCATCATCGGCGGGGCGCTGGCCTTCCGGCTCGGCGTGGGCTTCGTGCCGATCCGCAAAAAAGGCAAACTGCCTTTTGAGTGCGTCAGCGAGGATTATACGCTCGAATATGGAACCGGAACGCTCGAAATGCACCGCGACGCGGTTGCCCCCGGGCAGAAGGTGTTGTTGATTGATGATTTGCTCGCAACCGGCGGTTCGGCGGGAGCGGCGGTACGGATGCTCAATTCGCTTGGCGCGCAAGTGTCGGCGATTCGTTTCCTGATGGAGCTCGAATTTCTCCGGGGGCGCGAAGCTCTGGCCGGTTATCCGGTGTGCTCCCTGATTCAGGTTCAAGATTAAAACTTTTACGGAATAACAAACGATGGCAAAATACGCGGTCTTAAGCGATATTCATTCCAACCTTGAGGCTTTGACGACGGTTCTCGACAAATGCCGGGAACTGGAGGTCGATCATTATATTTCCCTCGGCGACATCGTCGGCTACAACGCCGACCCGGCCGCCTGTTACGATTTGGTGCGGCAGCTCAATTTCGTCAGCATGGTGCGCGGCAATCATGACGAATACACCGGCAGCGACGACGAGGTGATGAGCGGTTTCAACCAGAGCGCCCGTCAGGCGATCCTCTGGACGCGCCGACAATTGACCGCGGAACAGCGCAAGTGGCTGGTGAATACGCCCTACCGGACCAGCATGATGGCGATCAACGCCACTTTGGTCCATGCCACGCTCGATTCGCCGGAGCATTGGGGGTATATTTTCGATGAGCACCATGCCCGCGATAATTTTTCCTACCAGCATACCCAGATTTGCTTTTGCGGGCACTCCCATGTCCCGGTCGCTTTCTGCAAGAAGCCGGTGGCCAAGTTCAACGAGCGTACGATCGAAGAGATCCTCGAGTGGAACCAGCGGATTGAAGACGGCAGCATCCTGACCCCGGACTTCGCAGCCGCCGACGAAAGCACGGTCGAAATCAAGATCGGTTACAAATATCTTTTCAACGTCGGCAGCATCGGCCAGCCGCGCAACCGGGATCCCCGGACCAGTTTTGCGGTCTACGACACCAATGAGCGGCAGATCACCCGCTACCGGCTGCCCTACGATATTGAGCTGACCCAGAGCAAGGTGCTTGCAGCCGGGCTGCCGGAGCGGCTGGCGGTCCGCCTGGCGACCGGGAGTTGATCATGGGTGGCGGGACATCGGTGTCGAACGTTTCTCCGGCGTCCCCCGCCGTGGAATCCGTCGGCGCCGGGACCACGGGTACGGTCAGGCGAATCCTGGTCATCAAACCGAGCAGTCTCGGCGATATTTTTCACACGTTCCCCGCGATGGCGTTGCTGCGCCGTTTTCATCCGGACGCCGAGCTCGACTGGCTGGTTCATCCGGCCTTTGCCGAAGCGCTCGATTTCAGCCCGTTTCCGGTGCGCAAAAAGATTCTCTTCAATCGCCGCAAATTAGGCCAGGTATCGGCTTTCCCGCGCGAATTCCATGCGCTGGTAAAGGAGCTCCGGCAGGAGCATTACGACCTGGTGATCGATTTTCAGGGGCTGATGCGCAGTTCCATTTTCGCATTCATGGCCCGCGGGCCTCGCCCGGAAGGGTTTGCCGAGCCGCGCGAAACGGCTTCAAAATATCTGTACGGCAAACGCCATGCGATCGATATGGATCTTCACGCGGTGGAGCGTAATATCGCGCTGGTTCAGCAGATTCTCCAGACCGGCGAGGGGCCGGGTGCTTTTGAATTGCCCTCCGGGGGATACACCGTCGAACTGCCGGCGGAGTTCACGGGGACGAAAATCATCGGCGTCATCCCCGGCGCGCGCTGGCGGTCCAAGGCGTTTCCGGTTTCGTTTTTCGCCGAAATCATGGACCGGATCGCGCAATCCGCGGAGAACTGTTCCTTCGTCATCATCGGCAGCAAGGCGGACGACAGGCTGGCCACCGGGATTCTCGGCAAACTCAAGCATGCCCGCGCCGTTTCATTCACCGGCAAGACTTCGGTCGGGCAGATGATCGAATTGATCAAACACTGTTCCATTGTGCTCAGCAACGACAGCGGGCCCGTTCACGCGGCGGCGGCGAACCGGATTCCGGTGTTCGGATTTTTCGGCCCGACCGACCCGGAACTGACCGGACCGTATGGCGCAATGCACCGGATTTTTCAGGCGGACCTGAGATGCGTCAAATGTCTCGGACGCCACTGTCGGATCGACCGGGATCGTCCGCCCTGTCACCGGCTTGACGCGGCGCAGATCGCTGCGGCGGCGGCAAAACAACTACTTTCCATGGAGGTGAAAATATGAAAAGAGCATTCGCAGGATTTTTGTTCGTCGCGCTGCTGCTCGGCATCGTTCTGCCGGCCGCCGCGCAAGTATCGCTGGAGCTCAAGCTCAACCGGTCGGTGTACATGCAGTACGAACCGATTTTCGCCCGGGTCAAGATGCGGAACTACAGCGGCCAGCCGCTGGTGTTCGGCAAAGACGAGAAGCTTCAGGGCGGGCTCTATTTCGACATTTCGGTCGGCATCGACAAAGCGGTTCCGGCGATCCGGGGCAAGGATTTTCCGCTGGAGGGAACGATCCTGATGCCGGGCGAAACCAAGGAATTGTTGATTCCGCTCAGCGTTTATTACCCGATGGCCCGGCTTGGCGCGTACC
>JAVBUI010000114.1:0-3046 GCA_031555495.1 Victivallaceae bacterium
TCCGGTCGATTCAGGAAATTCAAGGGTCGAAAAATGAGAGCGGCCGAAAAACAAGACTGAAATCAGACTGGAAGGAAAAGAATTACCCGGAGAAGAAAATACAGAGATAACGAATAGTCGATCATACATTTTGTAGATAAGTCTTTTTGACTTTCAGAACGATTCACTCGAATACCACCACTGTTTGAACCCAAGAAGTGGCCTGAAGGTGAGTGCCTATTGGTGCTTTCCTTCCGACATTCTTGGGTGCGCTTGGTGGCGCATGGGTGAGTGAAAGGGGAAAGCACCTTCTTTTTACCTTGATTTTCGTTCTGCCGTGTAAGATTGGCCATCGTCTTACGTATGAAGAAAAAAGACCCTCAACACGGAGAACGAAAATGCAAAAACTGCTATTCCCCTCATTGGTCATTTTGCTGTTGGCCGGATGCACCGCCACGTCCAGGCCGGAAACACCTGTTGCGAGCTCAAAACGTTATCCCGACGTGACCGTCTCCCGGCTTCTGCGCGTCATCGACGGCGATACTTTCGCCTGCGATATCGACGAACATTCGGCCATCGCCGGGAAGGACATTTCCATCCGCCTCCGCGGCATCGATACCCCCGAGCTCCGGTCCAGGGACCCCGCATTGCGCAAAGCCGCCCAGGAGGAAAAACAGCGCCTCGCCGACCTCCTTTTCAACGCCCGCAGCATCGAGCTCAGGAACCTCGGGCGCGACAAATATTTCCGCATCGACGCCGACGTCCATATCGACGGCGAACCGCTGTTGCCGAAGCTTAGAGCTTATCAACTAATAAGCCAAAACGTTCTAACTTGCGGCGAAAATCCATCCGCTCGTCTGCAAAAATCGTCGATAACTCCATTATCGCCGATTTCTTCAGACTTCGCGGCTGAAATTTCGGCGCTGCGTTATAACATTTCTTTATTAGTCGATAAGCTCTAAATCCGCAATATCAGTTTCCCCGTAATCCGGAAAATTGATTTGACCTTCCAGGAAAACGCGATATATTGACCTTGAACCATAGCAGGAATATTCCATTCAGAAGTGATACCACTGGAGAATATCATGAATTTTTTTACAATCACGTTTGGAAAACGCCGGGAAGAGCCGACGACCGCCGAACTGTTTAAAAAGATGGTTTGCGGCGTTCTCTTTATCGCCTCGCTGCTGTGGATCGTCATGCAGTTGCCGTGGATTTGCTATTGCCTTGCTCCGCTCGTCAAATACGACACCCTCTTTTTCCTTGAGTTGGGAGTCACTGCCGCGCCCATCGGGCAGGCTTACATACTGATTCTTTTTGCAATCTGTTTCGCCGGAATACAGAATGATTTTTTGAGCGCTTACGCCAGAGAGCATTCGCTTTCGCTTTCATGGCCCCAGAAAATTCTGCCATGGATCCCATTGGCCCGCTATTGGGTGCTATACAAATTCTTCGACGGCCCACTGAAGCGGCAGGCGGTCGCCCTGATTTCATTTTCACTGCTGTTCTGGCTCCTCGTCGTCGTCGTTGGGCCATTGAGCCCGTTTCCGCCGCTTTCGCTGGCCTTGAGCATCGGAATCTGGATTGCCCTTGCCCGGAGACTGGCCGGGTGCGAAATCAAGCGCTCGAACCGGCTCTGGGCCAAATCTCTTCTGGCATTGTTCATTCTCTCCGCCATCGCCGGATACGCGGCGTTTTACCTCGCAAAAATCGAAATCAAAGCGGAAACCCTTGCCTGGCGCTCCGCCGGAATCCCGACCAGCCGGGCCGAGCTGGAAACGCATCTCTTCCGGAGAGTTGCCCCCGATCCCGATCTGGTCAAGCTGGTCGACCGCAATCAGAAGGCCACCCACAGCAGTTCATTCTACCTCCTCGATTCCCCATCCGGTTACTACGCCCTCCCGGCAAGCAAACGCAAACAGCTCAAAGAATATCTCGCCGGAGAAGAAAGCAAGCTGGATTTCCAGAACCTCGACCAAATGGCAGCCTCAGGCGAGGTTTTGAAATACAACATCGAACTAGGTCCGGCTTTGACGCAGACGCTGCTTCCGCATTTGAATTTCTACCGCACCGGCATGCGTTATTTCAGCTCCCGGATCGTCGTCGCATTGGAAGAAGGCAACGCCACCGAAGCGATGCGGCTCTTCCGGCTGATGACAAAGTTTCAGGAATCGCTCCTCAATAGCGATTTCCTGATCGGCAGTCTGGTCGCCCTCGCCGGAGAACAAATCAGGATCGACACCATCGCCGCGCTGCTGGGAAGCGGTCTCGCAACCGACGCGGATTTGCGGGAACTGACGGAACTCAACCGCGGACGGGCGGCCAAAATCCATGCCGCGCTGAGCCACGGCCTGCGCGCCGACGCCTTCATGGTGGCCGACACCCTTCGCGGCCTGACCGTGCCGTATCCCAAAAGCTTCCTATTGATGGACGTAGAGCCGGAGCCGGAATATGGAAAGCCGTTTTTTCATTTTCTCTTCCGGGGATATACCCGGTGCATTCCGACACCGCCATGCTTGTGGACGGAGGCGATCCTGCAGAAGTATCTCCTCCATGCCATGCGCCATCAGTGGATGCTGGTCCGCTATATCGACGATCCGGCCGACAATTATCTGCGCGAAATCAGCCGCGAAACCCTGCAACGCGAACTGCAAACGCAGACGTGGGATATTGAAAAGCTGTTCCTGATGGACGCTCAACGCTTCGACAAGCACTTCAGCCGGGCGCTCACGAAACTGCGCATGAGCGACCTCGCGTTGAAAATCGAACAATTCCGCCGCGCCAACGGGCGTCTCCCCGACAAACCCGCCGACCTCGGAATTCCCCTTCCGGTCGATGCGCTAAGCGGCGAACCGATCCGTTACACCACGGGAAAAGTCAGCCTTTGGGACTATGTATCGGGCTCCGGTTATCAATCCCGCGAATTCCCCGGCTGGCAGCTCTCCGCGCCCGGTGGCAACTGGCAGCCTCCGAAGCGGTTCAAGCCCCGGATGCCCCGCCTCGGCAAGGGTTCAATCATCGGGCTCGGCGACGACCCGCGCCCGCATGAAGCCAAGCGCGACACCTT
>JAVBUI010000069.1:0-3834 GCA_031555495.1 Victivallaceae bacterium
CCGTCAGCGGGAAGAAGGCGTATCGCCGGAAGATTAGGTAAGTGATCGAAATATTCATCCCGGTTGATCGCCCGCATTTTCATCAGGATATCGATTTCACCCGGAGCGATTCCCCACGCGATAAGCTTCTCCCGGTCGTAAGCGGTAATCGCAAGCGAGCGCCGGGTTTTAAATTCATCCAACGCCCTCAAAAACTCCGCAGGACCGGCAAATGACAGCACGCCGGGGGAAAATCCCTCCGGGAATTTGCATTCGAGGTCGAAAACACGATCCCTGACGGCTTCGATCAGCTTGTCCAGGCTCATCTTGGGATGCTTCTCCTGAATCGCCCGCCCTGTTGCAATACTCCCCGGAATCAAGCTGTTTGAAATGGAAACCGCGCCTCCGTTTGCGCCGAAGCTGTAAAATGAAATCACAATCCGCCCGAAGGATTTCCGCAGAACAACCCAGATTTTGTTCTCTTCGTCGCACATCAAACGGAGAAGCGCATTTTTTTCCGAAGCAAGCCGGACATCGGTGACAAACCGGAAGTCGAACCGCTCCAACTTTTGTCGCCAATCGTCATAATATGGGACAGCTCCGGAAAAAACGGTAAAATTCCCGGCCACTTTCAGTTTTTCCGCGGCTTTCCGCAAATCCCTTTTCGCCTCGCCCCTCATCGCCCGGTCGGCGGTCAGAATAGCGAGATAAACACCTCCCGCCACCATCCCCCAGCCGACCGGATGAAGAAACAGCACGGGAAACCCCGCCACAGCAAGCAGCAGGGCGAAAATACATATAACTTTCCAGAGCATAAGCGCCTCCTGTCAGTTCTCCGGCGGGAGCTCGAGGAGCGCGTCGGCTTCCACGGCCGGGAGCTCCTGGACGTCGCGGAGCTTGCGGCCGATGGCGCGGACGCGCACTTGCGTAGCTTCGATCGAATCCGAGGCTTTGCGGAGGCGGTCGTTGACTTGTTCGAGCGCGGCGGCGTATTTGAGCCATTCGGCCTTGACCGCTTCGAGGAGCTTCCAGACTTCGCTCGAGCGCTGCTCGATCGCCAGCGTCTTGAAGCCGAGCTGAAGGCTGTTGAGGATCGACCAGAGCGTGGTCGGCCCCGCGACCACCACCCGGTAGTCGCGTTGAAGCGTGTCCGCCAGTCCGGGACGGCGCAGCACTTCCGAAAACAGTCCTTCGGTGGGGAGAAAAAGAATCGCGAAATCGGTTGTCACCGGAGGCAGCACATATTTCTCGCGGATTGTCCTGGCCGAATTCTTCAAGCTTAATTCGAGCATTTTGGCCGCCTGTTCCGCCCCGGCCGCGTCGGCGGCGTCGAGCGCGTCGAGCAAACGCTGGTAATCCTCGACCGGAAATTTGGCGTCGACCGGCAGATAAACCTCCCCCGCATCCCCCTGCCCCGGCAGCCGGATCGCGAATTCGACCATGTCGCGGTTGCCGTGGGGCGAAAAATTGGTCACGTACTGCCCCGCCGTCAAAACCTGCTCCAATAGAGAACCGAGCTGGACCTCCCCCCAGGTGCCGCGGGTCTTGACGTTGGTCAGCACCCGTTTGAGGTCGCCCACGCCGGTGGCGAGGTTGCGCATTTCGCCGAGCCCCTGACAGACCAGTTCAAGCCGTTCGGAAACCAGCGTAAACGATTCACGGAGCCGCTGGTCGAGCGTCTTCTGGAGTTTTTCGTCGACGGTCTGGCGCATTTCCTCGAGCTTCTTCGCATTCTCCTCGCGGAGTTCTTTGAGCTTGGACTCCATTGCTTCACGCATGGTTTCGAGTTTCCGCAGGTTTTCGGCCGCGTCTTCGCGCTGCGCCCGGCGGGCGGATTCGAGTTCGCGCTGGAGGTTCTCGGTCTGCATGTGGATGCTTTTGACCAGCGAATCGTTGAAGTTTTTGAGGCTCACGCCGATTTCGGCGCGGGTCAGCGCCGCTTCTTCCGGCTGGTTGCGCTCGAGCCGGGTCAGGCCGTCGCGCAGCAGCGCCAGCGGCGTTTCGACTTCGTTTTTGCCCGGGCGGCGGAAGAGGAATATCAGCAGCGCCAGCAGCGCCGCCGATTCGATCAGGAGGGCAACAATCAGCAGATTCGTCATCGGTCACGTCATTTCAGGCCCGCGTCGGCGCGGTACAAAATTTCTTTGTTCCAGCGCCGCCCGGTCGGGTTCATCCGGTACACGTTGGCGCGATGGTCGACCACCCACACCGGAAGCGTACTGCCGGAGGCGCAGAAAATCCAGGAGACTTCACCCAGCGTCGCCGGCCTGAGCTTCCCGGCCGGCGAGCTCTGGGTCACGGCGAGCTGGGACGGCAGATAGACGAGCCCGATCGAATCGTTTTTGTCGAGGTTCAGGACCAACACCTTCTGCGAATCGTTCCAGACGGCGCCGCGCCCGCTGCGCGCGGTAATTTCACGAATCGTCCCGCCGTGGACGAAGTAAGCGCGGCCGCCCGACTGGCCGACCACCAGTGAATCGCCGTCGTCGCCGACCATGGTCCCGAAATCGGCTTTGAAATCATCCGGCAGTTTCAGGACTTTCCACGGCGCGATTTCGGAGCCTTCGATCTTGCGGTATTCGATCATCCGCTCGCTGACGTTGACCAGAATCCGCCCGTCGGCGGTCAGCAGCAACAGCCCGCCCGGCTCGCGCATTTTGCACTTCTGCGGAGCGGCGGTGAGCCGGTCGGTACGGTAAATCAGCAGCGTTTCGCTGTCGCCGAGCTTGACGAACGCACGGTCGCCGTTGACCGCCCAGTCCGACGCCGGTTCCGGGAGCTCTTCCGATTCGGTGATTTCGTCCGGATAACGGGTCGAAAGCAGCACCAAACGCGGCCCCTGCGAGAGTACCGGCTGCGGCTCCTGGAGCGCCAGAACCCGCGTGCTTCCCGGCAGAACCGCGATCCGCGAAAATTTCCGGTCGGCCGCCGTCAGCACGTTGGCGATGCGGCCGTTGAAGAGGTTCAAAAACACAACCCGGCTGCCGAAGGGGCCCTCGCCCGCGCCAACCCGCTCGAGCATCGCGATCGCGCTCTCATCCGGCGCGAGCACCGCGTCGCAGAGCCGCGCCCCGCCGGTCGAGCGCCCGGGATCGGGGGACGGCGTCCATTCGATTTTTTTGCCCGCCAGCGTCACCATCCCGGCGGTCGTGCCGCGCGGGGTGTTGCGGAACGCATCGTCGTCGTCGATCAGCAGCACACTGCCCGTCGCTTCGACTTTCGGCGCTTTGTCCTCGCCGTCCCAATGAATTTTGCCCGGCCCGGCCTCGGCGGCGGCGAGGGAAAGGGCGACACCCAGCAGCATGGTCAACAGAGTCGATTTTTTCATCGAAAACTCCCGGCATAAAGTACTTTTTGTCCGAAAAAACGCGCAACGGCTTGCTTTTTTTCCGAAATACGGCAAATTACAGTGATAAGGCTAAATATAACCGAAACCGGGTTAAATGCAATGACCATCAAGAAAAATTTTCTCGACCGCTTCATCGAAAAAGTCGAAGACGTCGACGCCGGCAGCCGCCAGGCGTATATTCTGCGATTGGCCCGCGAACACGGCTTTTTCGCCACCGTCTTCGACGCGGTCGAGGAGGGAATCCTGATCATCGACCGCAAATTGCGGATCCGGTACTTCAACAAGGCCGCCCGCGAATTGCTCGCGCTGCCGGAGGACCTGGGGAAACTCCGCGTTTCGCAGCTCCTGCGCGGCGTCGACTGGCGGCGGATCCTCGGCGAAGACGCCGAAGAGTGGGAGCGCGTCGCAAGGCAGGAGATCGAAATTGTCTACCCCGAGCCGCGCTTCATCCAGTTTTATCTGGTTCCCCACCCGGAAGACCCGGGGCTGGCGACGGTGATCATCCG
>JAVBUI010000286.1:0-2579 GCA_031555495.1 Victivallaceae bacterium
CGGATGATCGAGGAGCCAGGTCTCGGGGGCCGCCCCCGGCGGAAGGCCGCGTTTGGCAAGTTCGGTACCGGTCGCGCCGTCGAGCAGCAGCACGCGGGAGAGGGTCAGGGCTTTGAATTCGTTTCGGGTCATCTTGGCATTTCCTTTTGCTATTGTTGTTATATTTGAAACCAATATACACCCCTTGCCGGATTTTTTCGCCGGCAGGCTTGAAAAAAAATGTGTTTGGGCTAATTTATACCAACCATGATAAAAGTCGCGATCACCGAATTTGAATACAACAAAGCCGCAACTTATTTCGATTCCGTCCCGGATTTCGAATGGGTTGTCGTCCCTTCCGGCGAGGAGGCCCTTGCCGCCGCCGTCCGTGCTTCCGGCGCGCGCCACGCGGTGGTCGGGACGGTCAAATACACCGGCGAACTCTACCGGGCGCTGCCGCGGGGCGGCGTGATCGCCCGTTTCGGCGTCGGTCACGACGGCATCGACAAGGCTCTTGCCGCCCGGCATGGGCTTTTCTGCATCAATACTCCCGGCGAGCTCGACCGTTCGGTCGCGGAATTCGGCATCGGCGCGATGATCGCCGCCGCCAGGCATATCGGAGAGTGCTCGACCGAGCTTCACGGCGGCTGCTGGCACAACCGGCTGGGGACCGAGCTTTTCGGCAAACGGCTGCTGATCGTCGGCTGTGGTGAAATCGGGACGCGGCTGGCCCGGATTGCCTGTCATGGTTTTGAGATGAAAGTGACTGGTTTGGTGCGGACGCTGCCGGGGGAGCCGCTGCCGCCGTTTGAGGCGCTGCATACTGATTTTGCCGAAGCGGTAAAGGATGCGGATTTTATTTCGATTCATATTCCGGATACGCCGGAGAACCGTAATTTCATCAGTCGCGAAAAGCTTGCGTTGTGCAAAAAGACGGCGATCCTGATCAATACCGCGCGTGGCGCGGTGCTGGATGAGGATGCGCTTTACGATGCGCTGGCGGGGGGGGTGATTGCGGGGGCGGCGCTGGATGTTTTTGCGACTGAGCCATATGAGCCGCGGGATGCGGCGAAGGATTTGCGTAAATTGCCGCAGCTTCTTTTGACGCCGCATCTGGGGAGTTCGACTGCGGCAGCCTGCGTCCGGGTGGCCCGGAGGGTGGTGGAGAATTTGCGTGCGGCTGAAGCGGGTGATTTCCAGGCGATGGATCTTCTCCGCGTGCCGCAGACCAAGTAGGAGCGGAGCGACGGGGCCTCACGCCACGCGGCCCTGGTGCGGAACGTGTAGATTAGTTTTTCAAGCATGACGGGCTTGGATGGCATCGCTCCGGCCTGACGGCCTCGCTCGGACCGGGCTCAGCGTCGCTCCTTCGTCGCTCTTTCTGAGCTGGGGGCTTCGCCCGGCGACCGCGAGGCTCCGCCTCACACTCCGCCAAAGGGCTGTGCGCCCTTTGGATTCCCGCACCAGGGCCGCGTGGCGTGAGGCCCCGTCGCGCCGCGCTGGGGCGCTCCGCTCCTTACTTTGGCCTGCGGCACGCTTGGCACGCTATAACGAATTTTCACCCTCATCAAAACTGAAATCAGGCTGGAACGATTGGTCGTTGCGGTCTTTCCATCGTTCCGGTTTCCGGTTTTTCAGCCAGAAGAGAAGGGCCCGGACATCCGGAGGAACGTCTTTGGTAACGGTGCGCCGTTTTGAATTTTCGAGGACCTCGCCGGTTTTTTTATCGACGAGATCTTCGGAGTGCACTTCCTGCTGCTGGAATCCGAGTGCGCGCCTGAGAAGGGCTTCTTCAACGGGGTCCTGGGGAGCGGTTTCATTTTTCTTTCGTTTTTGAGTCATAATTTTTCTCCTGATGATATTCAAGTATCTTTAATTGTCAACGGGATATTGAAAAGAGACGGCATTGGTGGTAAAGTAGAAGATGGAAATAATGACGGGGATGATGCTATGAAATTGGTTACTGAAGAGATCTCGGGATATTTGGCGAATTCGTCGGGAATCCGGAAAATGTTCGAAGCCGGGATCGAGTTGAAGAAGCGTTATGGCGCAGACAAGGTTTACGACTTCAGCCTGGGGAATCCCGATTTGCCGCCGCCGCCGGAGGTGGGGAAGGCTTTGACCAAAATTGCGAGCGCGGCGGGGAACGCGTTTTCGCTCGGCTACATGCCCAATGCCGGTTATCCGGCACTGCGGGAGAAATTGGCGGCGAAGCTGTCGAGGGAGCAACGGCGCGAGCTCGGCGCGTCCAACGTAGTGGTGACGTGCGGGGCGGCGGGGGCGATCAACGTCTTTTTCCGTTCGGTGCTGCAGGAGGGGGACGAGGTGATTACGCCTTCGCCTTATTTTGTGGAATACGATTTTTACGCGGCCAATTTCGGAGGGAAACTGGTGGCGGTGCCGTCGCGGGATTTCACTTTTGAACTGGACGTGGAGGCGTTGTCGGGGGCGATCAATGCAAAAACCCGGGCGATCATATTGAATTCTCCGCACAATCCGACGGGCCGGATTTACAGCCGCGGGGAGCTGGCGGAGCTGGGCCGGGCGGTGGCGGAGGCGGAGAAGAAATACAACCGTGCGATTTACATCGTGGCTGACGA
>JAVBUI010000370.1:0-8190 GCA_031555495.1 Victivallaceae bacterium
GTCGAGTACGTCGAAATCCTCGACGCCCAAACCTTGCGGAAGCCGACGGCGGCAAGCCGGGAAGTGGCCGTGCTCCTCGCCGCCCGCTTCGGCAAGACCCGGCTGTTGGATAACTCATTGGTCAGCCTGAACTGGAAAGACGATTTGAAATGAAAAAAATATATTGCGAAGACTCCGACGCCCGAACCGCGCTCGAGGCGCTCTACTGCCGCCCCGGCTATCCGCCCGAAATCGAGAAGGGCGTAGCCGAAATCATCGCTCAGGTCCGCTCCGGCGGCGACCGTGCGTTGTGCGAGCTCGCCGAGAAATTCGACCGTGCGAAGCTCAAGCAGTCGGAGCTCCGGGTCACCGAGGCCGAAATCGGCGAAGCCGTGAAAACGCTCGGCAAAACCGAGCGCAAAGCGATCGAAGGCGCACTCGGGGCGGTCCAATCCTTCGCCCGCGAACGCCGCCCGCGCAACTGGAAATACTCCCCCCGCCGCGGCGTCGTCCTCGGCGAAAAATTTGAGCCGATGGAACGCATCGGGGTCTACATTCCGGGCGGCACCGCTCCGTTGGTTTCGACGGTGGTCCACACCGCCGGGATCGCCGCCGCCGCCGGGGTCCGCGAAATCGTCGCCGTGACCCCGCCCGGTCCGGATGGAAAAATCCACGGCGCGGTGCTGGCGGCGATGAAGCTCGCCGGCGTGACCGAAATCTACCGCCTCGGCGGCGTCTACGGCATCGCCGCCATGGCCTACGGCACCGAATCGGTCAAAAAAGTCGAAAAAATCGTCGGCCCCGGCAACGCTTATGTCACCGCGGCCAAGAAACTTGTTTACGGCGAAGTCGCGATCGACATGGTCGCGGGTCCCTCCGAAGTGATGGTGATCGCCGACGACACTGCCGACCCGGCCTTTGTCGCCGCCGACCTTTTGAGCCAGGCGGAGCACGGGAGCGGCCTCGAGCAGGCGGTTCTGGTGACCACCGACCGAGCTCTGATCGACCGGGTCGAGGCGGAAGTGCTGAGCCAGAAAAAGCTGCTCCACCGCAGCACCACCGTGGACAGAGTGCTCGCCGACGGCGTATTTCTGATCCACTGCGAAACGCTTGATGAGGCGGCGGCAATCGCCTCGAAATATGCGCCCGAACACCTTGAAATCATCACCCGGCATCCGCGCCGGGTGGCGAAGAACGTCAAGGCGGCGGGGGCGATTTTCCTCGGTCCCTGGACGCCGGAATCGGCGGGCGACTTCTGCGCCGGACCGAGCCACGTGCTGCCGACGGCGGGGAGCGCGAAATTTTTCAGCGGCCTCACGGTCGAGGGCTTTTACCGCCGCTCGAGTCTGGTCGAATACCGCGAATCGGCACTGAAACGCGAAGTTTGGATGATCGAAAAATTCGCCGGGATGGAAGGCCTCGACGCCCATGGCCGGGCCGGTTCCATCCGTTGCGAAAAGAAAAAATAATTATGAAAAAATCTTATTTCCGCGAAGAAATCGACGCGATGCAGGGCTATGTCCCCGGCGAACAACCGAAAATGACGCGTCTGGTCAAACTCAATACCAACGAAAACGCTTATCCGCCCTCCCCCGCGCTGCAAGCGATCCTGGCCGGCTTCGACCTCGACCGGCTGCGGCGCTATCCCGACCCCAACGCCGATGCGCTGCGCGAAGCGATCGCCCGGAGCTGGGGCGTCGAGCCGGGTCAGGTGATCGCCGGGAACGGCTCGGACGACATCTTGACGATGGTCTTCCGCGCCTTCACCGCCCCGGACAAACCGCTGGCGTGCACCGATCCCACCTATTCGCTCTACGGCGTCCTCGCCGCGATGCAGGGAGCTCCGGTCAAGCGGATCAAGCTTGATCCCGCGACCTTCGCCCTCCCCGCAGACTTGCTCGAGCAGGCGCAAGGCGCGAATCTTCTCGCCATCGCGCGCCCCAACGCGCCGACCGGCAACAATTTCCCGTTCGCCGAAATCGAGCGGATCTGCGACAGCTTCGACGGCATCGTCCTGATCGATGAAGCCTACGCCGACTTCGCCGGCGACAACTGCGCCATGCTGGCGAAAACCCGTCCCAACGTGATCGTCTGCCGGACCTTCTCCAAGAGCTATTCGCTCGCGGGGCTCCGCCTCGGCTACGCAGTCGCGTCAAAGGAAATTATCGAAGGGTTGTTCAAGCTCAAAGACTCCTACAACCTCGACGCCCTGACCCAGGCGCTCGGCCTCGCCGCGTACCTCGATACGGCCTATTTCGACGGCAACGTCGCCAAAATCAAAGCCACCCGCCTATCGACGGCGGCGGCGCTCGCCGCGCTCGGCTTCCGGGTGATTGCATCCGAAACCAACTTCCTCTTCGCCTCGCCCCCCGGCGGAGATGGCGAACGTTATTTCCGCCACCTTCGCGAGCGCTCGATCATCGTCCGCTATTTCCCCGGCGAAGTCACCGGAAAATACGTCAGGATCACGATCGGCACGCCCGAGCAAATGGATGAATTCTTAACCGCAACCAAGGGGTACTTACAATGATCGAACTTCTGCCGCGCCCGAAGAAATTTCTGCTCCATACACCGGAAACTTTTTTCAACGCGGCAGAGGCGGCGGGAAGTTGCCGGACCGGCGACGCGACGCTCTTCGTCTCCCCTGAAATCACCGCTTTTTTCGGCGCTCCGCCCGTTCCGGCTCCGGAGCTCGGTTTTTATTTCGGCGCGGGCGAAACGCGCACCGTCGATCACCGCTTCCGGGAAATCGATGAATACATCCTCGACATCACGTCCGATTCGCTTGAGCTCCGCAGCGGTTCCCGGGGCGGCCTCGCCGCCGGGCTTTCGACGCTGCGGCAGCTGATCCGGCAGACGGAAGGGGAGCTCCCGTCGCTCCATATTCACGATTACGCCGATTTTGAAATGCGCGGCGTCATGCTCTGCAACCACATCGTCCACGACCACATGCCGATGATCGCCCCCAATGCGGAAGCGCTCGGACTGTACCTCGAGTCGATGTTCGACTCCAAACTCAACACCCTCCTTCTCGAATACGAAACCACCTACCCCTGGCGCAACCACCCCAAACTCTCGAGCCGAGCCGCCTACACCCGCGCCGAACTCGCCGCTTTGCAGGAACGCTGCCGCGCGCGCAACATCGAAATCATCCCGCTGGTCCAGTCATTAGGACACGTCTATTATGCGCTGATCCACGACGAATATCGCCATTGTTCCGAAAACCTCGACCACCCACAGCAGTTCTGTCCGCTCAAGGAGGAGACCTTCGAGCTCGTCAAAGAGCAGATCGACGACCTGATCGAGAGCCACCCCGGCATCCGCTATCTCCACATCGGCGGCGACGAGTGCCGCCAGCTGGGCGTCTGCCCCGACTGCGCCGCTTTTGTCGCAAAAGACGGCAAATACCGGCTCTGGGCCAAATACCATAAGCGGGTCGCCGATTACGTCGAGAGCCGAGGCGTCAAACCGATCCTGTGGCACGACATCGCGATCCACCAACCCGAAGTGCTGTCCGATTTCGGGACCGGAACGCGGTTCCATTTCTGGAACTACGGCGACTTCTCCCACGGCGACATGACGTCTCAGCTGCCGCTGGTCCAACAACAAATCGACATCGGCCGCGTGATCGGCGGCCCGGCGGCGCGGGCGGAGTCGGTGCACGGCTCGCTCCACAGCCCGTGGGGCCTCCGCGACCTCAATATCCGCAAAATGGCGCAGACGATTTACCAAGCCGGCGGCAATCAGTCGATCATGACCGACTGGCCGGACAGCGGCATGCCCTTCGGCAGCGCTTTCCCGCAACACCTCGCCCAGGGCGAAGCCACCTGGAACGCGGAGATTCCGATTCCGACCGAGGAGTACAACCGCGCCTTCGCCCGCTGCCGCTACGGCTGCGACGTGCCGTATTTCCCGATGCTACTGTGGCCGCTCGACCGCGCTTTGCCGTTCGCCAAGGGGTTCGGAGCAAGGCTGAAGCATCACCTTAACCGTTATGAATACAAAGTCAAGGACGCGGAAGCGGAGCTTGCCGAATTTGAAAAGCATCTGCTCCATTCCGATTTCGAAGGCTACGGCGACTTCTTCGCCCTCGGCAACCGCCGCGAAGGGTGCGAAAACCTCCTCGCGATTCTCGAACGGATGATCGGGAAAGCGAAGTCGCACAGCTTCGAGCTCCGGAGTTTCCGCTTCACCACACTGGCGACGCTGGCCTTCCTCCACCTCGTCCTCGGCGCCGCCGGAGCACGCGCCATCGACAAGAAGCGATTTTTCGCCCATTATCTCGTCGCCCCGGAACCGGTTCAACGCGACCTCCTGGAGTACCCGGCGCTGGTCGAAGCGGCCCGAAACGCCTATTATGCGGCTTACGCGCCCTTTGTGCGGGAAGAGCTGATGGAGCGGCATTTCGCCGAGCTTTTTCCGGAGCAATGGCAAGTGTTGGCCGACTGTTGCAGCCGGGAGTTGTGATTTTCGCCGAATTTCCTGAAAAAAGTCTTGATTTCTGCTTGGGCTTGTGCTAGCTTACAAAAATTCACATTAATTCACTTTTCATAATAAAAAGGATCGAAAATGAGTTCTCCTGCCCCGTCCGAGGAAAAAGTGTTCCGATGTGGAACGCTGTTTTACACCAAAACCGGCTTGATTTCTCTTTTCGCCTGGCTGCTGTGGGGGGATTTCTGCTTTACCATCATGGAAACGGTGGTCCCGACCCTGATTCCGCTGAAACTTCAGGGGCTCGGCGCGCCGAACTGGGTGATGGGCCTGATCCTGACCACCATTCCCAATATTCTAAACATGACCGTCGCGCCCTACGTCAGCGTCAAGAGCGACGTCTGCCGGAGCCGCTGGGGGCGGCGTATCCCCTTCATCGTGGCGACCATGCCGTTCCTCTGCATCACCTTGCTGATGCTGGGCTGGAGCGCCGAAATCGCCGCCTGGTTCCAGAAAGTCATCCCGATGCTGGACTCCTGGGCCCCGGCGACGGTGGCTATTTTGCTGATCGGGCTTTTCATGACGGCGTTCCAGTTCTTCAACCTCTTCGTCAACTCGCTTTTCACCTGTCTCTTCAACGACGTGGTCCCCGCCAGCCACCTCGGCCGTTTCGCGGGCGCGTTCCGCATCGTCGGGACCGGCGCGGCGGCTCTTTACAACGCCTTTGCCCTCAAGTACGCCCCAACTCACATGCATGAAATTTTCGCCGCGGCGACCATTCTTTATCTGGTCGGCTTCGGCATCATGTGCTTCATGGTCAAGGAAGGTGAATACCCGCCGGTCGACCCGGAACGCGCAAAAAAGAAGGGCGGCATTTACGGCATCAAAACTTACTTCAAAGAATCCTTCACCGACCGGTTCTACTGGTTTTTGTTTATCAGCGCCGGTATCGGCGCGATGGCCGGCGCCTCCTGGGGCTTCACCATCTTCTTCCAGCTTGAAATGAAAATGACGCTGGAACAGATCGGCAACATGAACGCAATTACATCGGTCATTTCAATGGTTGCCGTTTATTTCGCCGCCGTCTTCGTCGACCGCTGGCACCCGTTGCGGGTTTATTCCTATATCAGCATTTTCACGGTGGTCGGGACGGGAATGAACTGGATCTGGATTTTCATCGACCTTCCCGGGGAATATTTCTTCTATCTGTCGCTCGGCTCGATGCTGCTTACCGTCTTCCTCAATGCGCTGGTGGCGGCAAGTTCGCTTCCGATGATCATGCGCCTCTTCCCGGGGTCGCGTTACGGTCAATTCTGTTCGGCGCAGGGCATCATCCGTTCCTTTTGCGCAATCATAGCCGGGATCGTATTCGGAGCTTATCTCGATATCCTGCGGCTGTTTTCCGACGGTACCTTCTGCTACCGTTTCAACTTCACCTGGTCGACCACGATGATGCTGATCAACTGTATCATGATCGTCTGGGGTTACCGGATGTGGAACAAGCGCGGCGGCGACGCGGCGTTTCATCCACCGGCCCCCTGGGATCCGCGCGGCTACGAAGAGGTCGCCATTGTACCGACCACCGGGCTTCATCCCAAATACCTGCGTATCGCGCTCTGGCTGTTCGACGCGCTGATGGTTCTCTCGCTGGTGCTGCCGCTGGCGTTCCTGCCCTATTTCCGCTCCAAGGGAATGAATGAAGCGTTCAACAGCTTCCTGATCTACGTCGCTCCTCTTTCGATCCTGGTGCTCGGCATCTGGTCGATGCTTGCCCGCGGAATCCGCCGGGATATGCGGCTCGCCAAGGAGGGGTTGCCGCTCCGGAACGGCTTGCCGCACCACGGGTTGATGATTGCCATTGCGCTCAAATTTCTGCTGGCTCTGAGCCTCATCACCGCCCAGTTCATCGTCGCGGTCAAGTTTGAAAGCGACAAATACGCACTGGTCTTCGCGCTCGGCAACATCGCGACCAACTTCCTGCTCTGCTTCTGTACTTTCATCCTGACCAAAATCGAACGCGGCTACACGCTGCCGATCCATATGGAAGAACTCTGACGCTCAGATCTCCGGGCACAGGCCCGGAACATGACGGCCGGACCAAGTCCGGCCGTTTTTTTTGTTGCGGCGCGAGGGAGCCTGGACACGGAGGACATCCGGACGGCTGCCGTGAGCGGCGGGAGCCATCATAGCATGGACAGCATGACAAGTCCGAGGGAAGCATCGCCCCCCCAGACTATCCAGTGTCTCCACGCCGAGAAAGCGCAAGCGACCGGCGCGTTACCTCGAGGCCGACGTTCGGCCAAAAGGAAAACCGCGGACCGGTTTACACCGTTCCGCGGTTTCGAAAGAAATGGCTGAAAACTTATTTCTTCTTGGCCTTTTCCCATACTTCCTTGCTGACGAAAGCGGTCAGATTGCGGCCGTCTTTGGTCTTGGCTTTGAAAGCATAGCGCTTGCGGCTGTCATCACCGTAGGTAACGAAATCGGTGACATCGGCAGAGACTTTGGCTTTGGCCTTGACATCATAGAACGAATGCTTCATGATTTTCCTTCTCCCGTGTTTAGGTTTTGGGGGTTGTCTACAGTAAGTATAGCGCAGGAATCAGTGAAGACAAGCGGAAAAAAGGCTTTTTTCAGTTTTTTTTGGAAAAAAGTCGAAAAAAGCTCATTTTTCAGGCCGAAAAACACGATTTACAACAAAAAAGACCGATACGCCGCCAGCAGACCGCCCAAAGTGAATATTTCCGGCGCCTCCTCCAGCCCCGGCAGAGCCCGGCGGAAAAACGCCGAATCCCCTCCGACCGCTATCTTGCGCAAGTCCGCGCCATGAATTTTTTCGAGCACCGTCACCAGTTCGCGGACCGCTCCGACCGCCCCGCGATCGATGCCGAAGAGCATCGACTCCGCAGTATTGCGTCCCGGCTCTTCCGGCACCGCCTCCGCAAGCGGCAAGCCGGGAAGCTGGGCGGTACCGGAATGAAGCGCGCGCCGCATCAAGGCGCGGCCGGGCAGGATCGCGCCGCCGCGGAAACGGCGGTCGCGGTCGACGATTTCGATGGTGATCGCGGTGCCGAAGTCGATGGCGATCGCCGGGAGGCGTTCGGGCGACTGCGCGAGCATGATCGCATTGGCCAGGCGGTCCGCGCCGAGGGTGGAAGCGTCGACCATGCTCAAATCGAGCCCGGCGGCGGCAGCGTGGGAGATATTGAGGTCAAAGACACGGCGCGAGCCGAATTTCGCGCGTACCGCCGGAACGACCGTTGATACGATCAAAACATCGTCCGGTGCAAAAACGTCGAAATCGAGCCCGTCGGTGCGGCAGTAACGGACGGCCCCGATCGTGTCTCCGCGAAGCGCGGCGAACTGGGTATGCGTGTTGCCGATGTTGAATAAATATTCCATGCGGTTCCTTGTATTACAGAGCGCTCCGGGCCGAAAGGCCCGGCTGTCCCGAGGCCGACGGTCGGCCGGGGTTTCCAAAGGGCGAGGAGCCCTTTGGTGGAGTGTGAGGTGAAACCTCACTGACTTCGCCCGGGCGGCCGCACAGCGGCTTTGACTATCCCCGCGCCGTTGGCGCGGGTGCCAGGAGCGATATCAAGCGTCGCTCGAGGTTCGCCCGGCCCGAGTGGAGGCCATCAGGCCGGAGCGAGCGTTCTCCCCGGGATACGCGGCGTGTGGATTGTTTTTGCAAGCTGGGCGGGCTTGGGTTGCGTCGCGGGGGCCGGGGGGCGCCGCCGGGGCCCGCGGCAGCGGCCGCCAACCGGGCCGCAAGATATCGGG
>JAVBUI010000056.1:0-5194 GCA_031555495.1 Victivallaceae bacterium
TCAACAACGCCGGAATCGGCTCCTACGCGACCTGGGAAGAGCTGGGCGAAGACAATTTGCGCCGCATGATGGAGATCGATTTCTTCGCCCCGGTGGCGCTGACGATGGAATTGCTCCCGCTGTTGGCGGAGTCAAAAGGTACGGTCATTAACATCTCCTCGGTCGCCTCGGAGGTTCCGGTGGCGTGCATGGGAGCTTATAATTCCGCCAAGGGGGCGCTGCGGCTCTTCTCCGAATCGCTGCGGCCGGAGCTCGCGGGACGGGGCGTCGGGGTGCTTTCGGTGCTGCCGGGGCGGATCGAGACGGGGTTCTCCAAGCGGGCATTGGGCGGGCGCAAACCGCCGGAGACGCCGGGCCACGGCTCGGCAAAGACCGACGTGCTGGCGCGGCGCATTTTCAAAGCGTATCTCGGCAAAAAACGCGAAGTCGTCTATCCCCGCTGGTACGCGCTGGTAATCGAATTCGTCCGGAATTTTCCCGCCGTCAACGAAGCGGTGAACCGCCGGATCTGGAAGTTGTAGCCGCATGTTGAAGCACGCTCTCACCGTCATTGCTTTGTGTGTCGCCCTCGCGGCGGCGGGCGAAGTTTATTGGCTGGGGCCGAAAGTTTCCAGCGGCGGGCCCGGTGTGCCGTCCGCTCCCTTCGAGTCGCTGGTCGAGGTGCATAACGCGATGGACGAACCGGTGCTGTTCAACGGCATCGAAGCCCGGTTCCGGGTTTACCTGGTCAAATCGCCGCTGGAGGAGCTGGTCCGGGAATTTCAGGCGCGTTATCCCAAGCTCACGTTCAACAACCTTGGCGGCAACATCCAGATGTCGTGGCCGCAAGGGCGCGGTTTCGAGGAGAAGGTGCTGTTTTCGGGTGGTTCTCGGCTCGGCAACGTGACCGTATTCGCGGTCAGGCTGCCGGAAAAACGGATCAGTCCGATTCCGGTGCCGGAGGGGCTGGTGATTCCGCAGGGCGCGGTGGTGACGCAGTCGCTGGTGATGAAAAAGAGCGGCGTATCGACCGTCGTCTTTGACCTTCCCGAAGGCGCGAGCCGTCTGGAGGACCTCAGGAACGAAATCGCCGCCGCCGGTTACGTGCCGGTCGAGGACAATTTGTATATGCGTGAAAAACCGCGCAAAGAGATGCTCCAGCTCCAGGCGGGCGAAGACGGCGGCGTCATCACCCTGACGCCATTGAAATAAGAATGATTGCAGCACATGTCAGTGCTGTTTCAGATATCCCATGGAGGGAAAAAATGAAGAAATATTCCGTTGTGATCGAACCCGAACAATGCAAGGGCTGCGGACGCTGCGTGCTCGCCTGTCCGCGTTCGGTGTTGAAAATGAATTCCAAGCTGAACTCGATGAGCAATCCATCCGCGTACTACACCGGGACGGGCTGTGTCGGGTGCGGCGGCTGCTTCTACACCTGCCCGGAGCCGGGCGCGGTGACGATTTTCGAAGAGGAGGTGGAGAAATGACCGAAAAAACCAACCGGATGCTCCTCAAAGGCAATGAGGCGGCGGTTTACGGCGCGCTGCTGGCCGGCTGCGAGTGCTTTTTCGGCTATCCGATCACCCCGGCGAGCGAAATCGCCCACGCCGCCGCGCGGCTCTTCCCGACCCTCGGCCGGACCTTTCTCCAGGCCGAATGCGAAATCGCCTCGATCAACATGGTGATGGGCGCCGCCGCCGCCGGCCGCCGCGCGATGACCGCGAGCTCCGGCCTCGGCATCAGCCTCAAGCAGGAGGCGGTCAGCTACATGGCCTGCAGCGAGCTTCCCTGCCTGATCGTCGACATCACCCGGGGCGGCCCCGGCCTCGGCAACATCGGCCCGGAACAGTCCGACTACAATCAGGTGGTCAAGGGCGGCGGGCACGGGGGTTACAAAGTTATCGTGCTGGCTCCAGGCTCGGTCCAGGAGATGTGCGATTTCTCGATCCTCGCTTTTGAGCTGGCCGAAAAGTATTCCACGCCGGTCTACGTGATGGCCGACGGGGTGATCGGGCAGGTGATGGAACTCCTGAAGCTTCCCGAGCCCCTGCCGCCGCGCGCGCTGCCGGAAAACGCGATCGATCCTTCGCGGAACCGCCACAACTTCTTTTCGTCGATCTACCTTGAGCACGATGAACTCGAAGCCGTCAATCAGCGCCTCCAGCAGAAATACCAGGCCATCCGCGAGCACGAACAGCGCGCCGAATGCTATCAGACCGAAGACGCCGAATACATTCTGGTCGGCTACGGCATTTCGGGCCGCATGGCGCGTTCGGCGGTCGACGAACTCCGCAAGCAGCACATTCGCGCCGGTTTGATCCGCCCGCTGACGCTGTTCCCGTTCCCGGACAAGGCGATGAACGAAGCGGTCGCGAATGGCGCGAAGCACTTTTTCTCGGTCGAAATGAGCAACGGACAAATGATCGACGACGTCAAACTCGCAATCGAATGCCGCCGCCCGGTGACGTTGATCAACCGGATGGGCGGCAACGTGCCCGGCGTGGGCGAAATCGCCGCACGGGTGCTGGCGGAGGTGAAAAAATGAAAAAAATAAAACTCAGCAAACCGGCCGGATTTTTCCCGACCTTTGAGCGCCGTCCGGGCGCAAACAAGCACTCGATGCACTACTGCCCCGGCTGCGGGCACGGGATTCTGCACAAACTGATCGCCGAAGCGATCGCCGATTTCGAAATCCAGGACCGCACGGTGCTGATCGCTCCGGTGGGCTGTTCGGTGTTCGCGTACTATTACTTCGACTGCTTCGGCATCAGCGCGCCGCACGGCCGCGCCCCCGCGGTCGGCACCGGTCTGGCGCGCGCCAATCCGGACAACTTCGTGATCTCCTACCAGGGCGACGGCGACCTCGGCGCGATCGGCTTCAACCAGTTGATCCAGGCCGCCAACCGGGGCGAAAACATGGCGGTTTTCTTCGTCAACAACGCGATTTACGGCATGACCGGCGGCCAGATGGCCCCGACCACGCTGCCGGGGCAGAAGACGATGACTTCTCCTTTCGGGCGTTCGAGCGCCAACGAGGGGCTGCCGTTGAAAGTATCCGAAACGGTGGCCGCGCTCGATTCGCCGGTTTACGTCGAACGGACGGCTCTCAGTACGGTCCGCAACATCATGACTGCGCGCCAGGCGGTCCGCCGGGCGCTGACTTACACGATCGAGAAGAAAGGTTTTTCGCTGGTCGAGTTCCTGAGCGGCTGCCCGGTCAACCTGAAGCTTGACGCGCGCGGCATGAACGACTTCATCGATACCCAGATGCAGCGTTATTTCCCGCTCGGCTGTTTCAAAAACATCGCCGACAACCGCGACCCCCTGCCGCGCCCGGTGCCGATCACCGATCCGGTACGGGTGCGCGAGCTGCTGTATCCCAAGGCTCCGGACCGTCCGGTGGCTCCCGATTTCCGCAACGAATCGGAAATCTTCGAGCGCGAGCGCCGGATCAAGATCGCGGGCTTCGGCGGCCAGGGGGTGCTTTCGCTGGGTTACATGATTGCGACCATGGCGCGGCTGCGGAATTTCAATGTTTCGTGGCTGCCGTCCTACGGGCCTGAAATGCGGGGCGGGACCGCCAATTGCTCGGTGATTTCGAGCCGCGGCCCGATCGGCTCGCCGCAGGCGGACCGCGACTGCAATCTTTTGATCGCTCTCAACGCGCAATCGCTCGACAAGTTCCTGCCGGAGTTGAAGGAGCACGGGGTGCTGCTGTACGATTCGTCGACGATCGAGGCGCCGGAGACGACGCCGGACAAGCTGGTTTACAGTGTTCCGGCCTCGGACATCGCCAAGCAGCTGGGCGACCAGAAGGTGGCCAACAGCGTGCTGCTGGGGGCGCTGGCGGCGATTATGAGTGAAAACTATCTTGCGAGCAATGACAAGATCGACTTTGACCGTGCGTGCGAGGACTCGGTGATCGAGTGCTTCAACGGCAAGAGCGCGATTATCGGGCTTAATATCTCGGCGTTTTACGAGGGCAAAAAGGCGGTGAAGCAACACAGCGTGCCGCAGACGAGGTAAGGAGCGGAGCGCACCTGCGCGGTGCGACGGGGCCTCACGCCGCGAGGCCCTGGTGCGGAATCCAAAGGGTGCACAACCCTTTGGCGGAGTGTGAGGCGGAGCCTCGCGGTCGCCGGGCGAAGCCCCCAGCTCAAGAAAAGGAACGCAGTTCCGCCGCTGAGCCCGGTCAAAGCGGAGGCCGTTAGGCCGGAGCGACCGTTCTCCTCGGGATATATTGCGTGTAGATTTTTTTGCAATCGGGACGGGTTTTGATGGCGTCGCTCCGGCCTGGCGGCCTCGCTCGGACCGGGCTACGCTCGCTCCTTCGTCGCTCTTCGTGAGCTGGGGGCTTCGCCCGGCGACCGCGAGGCTCCGCCTCACACTCCGCCAAAGGCTCCTCGCCTTTGGAATCCCGCCAGGGCCGCGTGGCCCTGGACCCGTCGCTCCGCGCTTACGCGCTTCGCTCCCTACCGGTTCTGCGGCACGCCGAGACTTGCACTTCCGGGCCTTCCGCAGTATATTATACCGTCATTCAACCCGGAACCACGCCCTATGAACCGCCCCAAAAACCTCGAAATGGCCGTACTCACCCGGATCAGCCGGGCCGCGGTACGCGAGAAAAACGTCTCGAAGCTCTTCCGCGAAGTGCTCGATATTCTCCACCAGGCCATGGGCCTTCTTCGCGGCACCATCACGTTGCGCCAGGGCGACATCCTCTTCATCGAAGCCTCGCACGGCCTCAGCGAAGCCGAACAGAAACGCGGCAAATACCGGCTCGGCGAAGGCATCACCGGCGAAGTCGCCCGCAGCGGCCAGCCCCGGATCATTCCCGACGTTTCACGCGAACCCGCCTTCCTCGACCGCACCGGCGCGCGCCAGACCGACCGCAACATCGCCTTCGTCTGCGTGCCGATCGTCCACTCCGATGAAGTCATCGGCACCATGAGCTTCGACCGCCGCACCGCCCCCGACCTCGACCTCGAGCGCGACCTGAACCTGCTCGAAATCGTCGCCAATCTCCTGGCCGACGCGGTTTCGATCTCGATCCGCGAACACGAGGAACGCGAACGGCTCCTCTCCGAAAACAACCGCCTCCGCCGCGAACTCGACCGCTCCACCCACCCCGCCGAACTCGTCGGCAACTGCAATGCGATGAAAAGCATCTACGCCATCATCGCCCAGGTCGGCGGCAGCAACGCCACCGTCC
>JAVBUI010000333.1:0-3086 GCA_031555495.1 Victivallaceae bacterium
GTCGTATGGCTGCTTTCGAGCGCCTGGCGGATGATCCGGGCCTGCCCGAGCATCTCCGCGTTGCGTTCGACCCGGTCGAGCTCGGTTTCGTGAATTTCAATGTCGAGCCGGGCTTCGCGAAGCTTGAAATCGACCAGGGGATTGTTCTGGATCATCATCAGCTGGCCGCTCTCGACCCGGCTGCCGTCGGGCGGCGGAAGCATGGTGATGAATCCTTCCACCGGCGCGTAAACCATTGCGCCGCCTTCGCTTTTAATTTCACACGGCGCGGCGATCCGCCACGGCAGCGGCGCGATCAGCAGCGCCAGCAGCACGCCGACTCCGATCAGTGTCCGGACGGTCCGGCCGAATTGCAGTTTGGCGCGGTGCATCATCAGGTATTTCCCTTCTCCGAAAATCGGTTTTAAAATCATCAAATAAACTTCGAGCACCAACAGCACGATCCCAAGCGCTTTGGCGAAATTGAAATAGACCAGGAGAATGATCGAGAGGTAAAGAAAAATCCGGTAAATAAACGTCCCGATCCCGTAAAACACCAGAAAGCCGAACTTCAACCCCCGCGCCGGATCTGTCGCGGTCGGCAGCCCGAAGAGATGTTTGCGCCAGAGGTTCCGCACCACGTCGACGCCGCGCTTCTGGAGGTTGTCGATGTTGACGAGGTCCATCAGCATGTAATAGCCGTCGTAGCGGATAAAGGGGTTGCCGTTGATCATCACGGTGTTGATGATGCTCACCGCAAAGATGTAATAGGCGACCGTGTGGGTCACCCCGTCGCCGGTGTTGGCCCAGACCAGCGCGGCGATCCCGCCGATGATAAGCTCGCTGAAAATCCCCGCGCCGTCGATCAGGAACCGCCGGTAGCGGTCGTGGATCCGCCAGCTGTCGGTCAGGTCAGTGTAGAGGCGCGGAAAAAAGAAGATGAACGCGATCCCCATGCGCCGCACCCGGCAGCCGAAATGGCGCGCGGTATAGGCGTGGCAGAATTCGTGGATCGCCTTGATGATGACCACCGCGATCGAATAACGCACCACCCCCTCGAAGTTGATCGAGCGGATAAATGCGTCGGTGAATTTATAGAAGTTGACCACGAGACACACGTATCCGATCACCGCGAGCACCCGCAGCGCCGCCAGTGTCCAGCGGTTGAAAACCGCTTCGACCAATGGACGGCTGCGGACGATGAAACGGTCAGGAGACCACAAAGGGATCCGGAAAAACAAATAGTAATTGAGCACCATGTGCCAGAACATGTCCCGCTTGTAGCCGCGGTGCTTAATCGATTTCGCCTCCGTGGCACGGTAAACCACCCGCTGGAGGTTGCTCTGGAACAGAAACGCCGAGAGCTTCACCAGGTGTTCCCGGGTGGTCGCAATCCCGGCCCGGCGCAGTGTTTCGACGAATGCCCCCGCTTCCGGGTTGCCGGTCCAGTGCCGGATGATCCGGTAATCCTCGTCGGAGAGCCGGAAATAGGCGTCGCCGACGGGATCGAAAATCACCCAGGTGCGTTTGCCGTATTCATCGCGCCCGCCCCGGAAGACCTTGAGGTCCGGCCGGATTTCACCGAGCGGCTGCGGCTTGGGCGCGTCCGGTTCGGCGGGCGCGGCGGCGCCGGGCGGAGGCGGTTCCGGCGGGGCGGAAGGGATGACTTCCGGGTTGATGATTTCGCGGTCGTCGCGGATCAGCATGAAATTTCCTCAGAGCTGGCGGTACCAGAGCACCAGGTGGCGGAAGAGGTAGTAGCCCAGCGTCACCCGTTCCCCGGCGATCCGGGCGATGCCGCGCATGCCGCAGATCACCTCGGTATTGGCCGGTTTGGCGAAATCGACCCGGAGCAAGTAGCAATAGGTCTTGCGCGCGGTCAGCACCGGCTTGCCGCTGACGCTCAAAATCCGCGACTCGATCGGAATTTCGGGCCGGGTGTGCAAATAGAGCGTGACCGCCGTATGGTTGTTGAGCACCGACGAATTTTTTTCATCGAGGTTGACTTCGGCGACCATCTCTTTGGTTTCGAGCACCTCGAAGAGTTTTTCCCCGGGGCGCACCGCGCGTCCGGCGAGTTTATCGGTGTCGCCCGCCTCGAGGATGCCGGCGGCGGCGGCGGGAACCCGGCTGCGGTCGAGGTACCATTGGTTGCGGTCGATTTCGATCTTCGCTTTTTCGCGGTGAAGCTCCAGCAGCCGGAGCTGGGCGCGCTTGGCGGGGTCGATGAACGACTGCTGGCGGACCAGGTCGAGCTGGGCGCCGGTGCGCATGAATTCATTGCGGGCGTTGTCGAGCAGGTATTTGCGCTCGTCGGTTTCGAAAATGATGATTTCGTCGCCTTTTTTGACCGTCGAGCCGCTTTTGAAATCACACTTGGCGATAACGCCGTCGAATGGCGAATAGCCGATGTGCTCGCGTGCCGGAACCACCTCGAACTCGGCCGAAACCGTCTGCCGGATCCGCACCAGGACGGTCGACAGCGCGAAAATGATCAGCAAGGCGAAAATAATCCGCGACGGACGCAAAAGCTTGCGGCGGTCGAACGCCCGGGAATACCAGGACGGACGGCGGCGGTTGAGGATGAATTCGAGCGATTCGGAGTAATGGTCGCGCAGCAGCCCGAGCAAGGTCGCGGCGATCGGCTGCGAATCGCTTTTGTCGAATTCGACCACCCACAAAAACGGCGCTTCCGGCGTCTCTTTTTCGCCCGCGGGGCGGATCGGGACGAGGAAAATCAGCGCGGACTCGGCATTGAGCATTGCCAGCGCCTCCTCGGCGTCGGCGTTCGCGTTCTCCTCCTCCAGCAGCGATTGGGTGACTTCGACGATTTTGTCGAGCTTCGGAAAGGCTTTCACCAGCTTCCGGACGCACTGGGCATACTCGCTGTTTTCGGCTACCACGCTCTGCCCGGTGACGGCGAGCAACCTGTCCAGCGCGCCGCGCCGGTCGACCAGCGCGGAGCGGAAATAGGGGAGCATCATCACGCTGTTGTTGACCACGTGCCCGGCCCAGCCGGCGACGCCGTCGGCTTCGTAGGCCTCATGCCCGAGCCGGATCACCGCCGAAAGCGCATTGAGCTTGCCGCGCAGCGCCGCAAGCTCGGA
>JAVBUI010000250.1:0-9257 GCA_031555495.1 Victivallaceae bacterium
GCCGAGCAATCCAGACTTGTAGTAGCCGTAATCGGTCACCTGATCGGCGGCGGTGGTTCTGGTCCCGAGCCCGAAGCGCGACCAGTTGAATTTGATTTCGTGTTGGTTCTGGTCCAGAACTTTGGTCAACTGGCCGACCGCGTCGTAGCTGTATTCGACGGCGCTTTCGTCCGGGAACAGCTCTTGCACCACCCGCCCGAAGGCGTCGCGTTCGAAGCTCTTGGTCCGCCCCGCCTGGTCGGTGTAACTCGCCGGCTGGCCCGTTTTGTTATAGGTAACGGCAAGTGAATTAAGCACTTCGCCGCCGTCTTTGCGTTCGACTTTCGTCACCAGACCGGCGGAGTCGAACGTGTATTCCGTTTTTATGCCGAAGTGGTCGGTCTGCGCCGTCAGGCGGTTGAATTGATCGTATTCGAGGCGGCGGCTGAGGCCGAAGACGTCGGTGACCTGCTGCGGGTAGCCGAAGCGGTTGTACTGGATCGCGGTCGCGGTCTGGCCGTTTCCGATGCCGACCGGCTGTTTATGATTATTGTAGGAAATATTGGTCGTCACCGCCGGTTTGCCCGCCGCGTCGAGGCGGCTGATCGCCATCGGGTTGCCGTGGTCGTCGTAACGCATCGAAAGCACCGGCTCGGGGGTGTTTTGTTTCGCCGCGCGGCGGGAGATCAGTTCAAGTTCATTGTTGCTGTTGTACGCAAAGTCGATGTCGTTCCCGGCCATGTCGCTGACGCGGGTGACTTTTCCCGAGCGGTTGTCGTAACGGTACGACGAAACCGTCCGGTTGCGGCCGTCCATGACCTGGCGGACTTTGCCGAGGTAGGCGACGTCGTAACGCATGAAGTAGTAAATGGTGCTGGCTTTGCCGGAGAAATCGGTGATTTTGAAAACGCCGCCCTTGCCGTCAAAATCGTAGTCGGCTTTGCGGTCGATTTTGTCGGTCAACTGAACTTTGCCGGGGAGGCTGCCGGTGTAAGTGTAGGAGAAGAAGCTGTCGGAGAGCAGACGCCCCGCAATTTTGCCGCTGTGCTTGGCGCCGCTTTTCGGGTCAAGCGAACTGAGGTTGGCGTGGCGCTGCTCGAGCGTTTCGGTCTCGACCGTGAAGCGGTCGGCGAATTCCCCCTGCGACAGCGAAGCAAGGTAGCCCGCCTGGTCGTAACGGAATTCAACCGGCGTCAGGTCGCCGGTTTTGAGCGAGGAGAGCAACGAGCGCTGCGGCCGGGCAATCCCGCCTTGCAGGGTTTTCGGCATGATCATCACCGCGCCGTTCCGGTAGCCGAGATCGGTTTTCACCCCGTTGATTGAGACAAAGGAGACCAGATTGCCGCTGTAGGAAAGCTCGACGAAGGTCCGGTCGAGCTGGGAGATCCGCACCAGCTTCCCCTGCTGATACGAAAAGCCGATGCTGTAATCGCCGGGGGAAGTGACGGCAACGAGCTTCGCGTCGCGGTAGACGAATTTCCAGCCGTCGCGCTCATTTTTGCCGGTGAAGGTCCAGTCGCCGGTCTCGGCGACCTTGCTGACGGTGACGGCGGTGTCCGCTTCCCAGTCGGCGCTGAGGGAGTAAAAACGCGTTGCCCCCATTTGTTCTTCCCGGTGGGGTTTGCGGGCCTCTTTATCTATTTTTTCCTTGACAAAGAAGCGGATTTTTTCACCCCACGGCGAGATCCACATCACGCCGTCGCGCTCCGGCATGGCGGAGCTCTCGAGCTGCGGCGAGCTCCAGCCGAAACCGAACATCCCGGTCGCCTCCGAATCCGAACGGTAAACCAATTGCACCGGCAACCGCAAGTCAGGCGAAAAATTGGCGGTCCCGAGCAACCGCTGAACCGTAAAACCATCGCCGGTCAGGAGCGCCTTCCCGGCAGTCAGAGGCCTGGCATGAAAGTCGAGCTTCTCCGCGGCCTGAAGCGAACCGAGCAGAAGCAGTCCGCTCAAAAACAATCCCCATTTTTTGATCATTACAATTCCTCTGTGATTTTTAGCAAAAATATATTTCAGCAATAATATAGCAAAAAATAAATCAAAAGGCAAGCATGAAAGCAATTATTTTTGCCATTTCACAGTTCACTTAATTTACTCGAGCTCAGAGGAAACAACAGTGATTAATTTTTATGCCTAACGCAGTTTCAAATCGCGAATCTCTATGCCGAAAGGACCGGGGCCGGTGCCGTTGAATATCACGTCGATCCTGGTGATGTTGGAAAATGCGGCGCCCGATACGATTTTAGGTTCCCACTGGAACAACCCCTTCGCGCCGGGCACCAGATAGTAGGTCGCCCAGGCGCGGGGCAGGGTGTTTTTGACAAAGCTCATCACCGGACGCTGCTCCCTGTCGTTGAATAAGCGGATATACAGCCGGGTGATATTGGGGCTGAGCGCCTTCAAATCGAGCGCAATTGTCCGCCCCCGGAGGTCAACGGGAGAAAATTTCAATGAAAATGCTTCATAGTGGCTTGCATTCTTCGCAGTCTCTTCCGGAGCGAGGCCTACGCACCGGATAATGACTTTATTGCCGCTTCGATAAGTGAAGAGCTGCGGATTGCGGGTAAAGGAAGATTGCCCGAACCCGGTATATTGGGCGAAGGGTTTCAGCGCCTCGTTCATCAACGCGTATGGGTGATCGACGAATTTTATTTCCTTGATCCGTATATTCATTTTTTTGTTTACCTGCCTTGTCCCCATATCGATCCGCAGGGTTTTGATCCTGGTCGGCTTCGATTCGGACACATTGTCCGCCTCCCAGCGCATGACGCCGCTTTCGCCGGGAATCATGGTGAGATTGGCGTAGGTCTTCTGGATCGGGTTTTTCCAGTTGAGAAAACTGAGGGCCGCAGCTGTCTCCCCCTCGTTGTAAGCGCGAAAGTAAAACCCCTCCAGGACTTCCGGAGTATCCGTCTGGGCGCAGACGATCACCACTTTTCCTGAAACGTCGACCGCCTCCGGCAACTCGATTCTGTATGTGAAATATTTTGTCGGCGTGCTCCCTCCCCTGGGGACGCCGCTTACTTCCATCACGGTATTGCCGTCGGAAGCAATGGACCAGCCAATGGCCGCCCCTTCAGTCAACATACTGATCGCCTCCTTGTGCAGCGCAACCACGAAATCTTCCGCATACAGCGGAGCCGAAACCAGCACCGCAAACAAAAAAAGAGCGACCGCTTTATTCATATTTTTCCTCCATTTTCTCTTTCGCGCACAGCGGCACAAGATGATAAGCCGAAGCGACGGCACCGGTCAACAGGGCGGAAACTCTTCATCTTGCCGCCTCCCAGGCACGCGCAATCGCCTCCGTGGGAAGCGGCACCAGCAGGGCGGGCGGCAAGTTTCGCGTCCGGCCCTTTGCGGAATACACTTTTTGGCGGAAAACGTCCCCCCGGTAAGGCGGCGTTCTGAATGACGCCGGAAGATTGCCCGAAGCTCCCTCCGTGTAGTTGCCGCTCTTCCGCAACTCCAGCGCATATTCAAGAAAAGTCAGGCCGAGGTTCGTTGCTCCGGCGTGGCTGGCGTGCCCGAGTCCGGGAATCGCCTTGTAGATCATCGGGTACTTCAATTTCTGGCACTCCTCCAGAAAATCCAGCGATCTGTCATAACCGCTTTCCTCTTCGCCCGTGGTGAGGCACCACAATATCCTGCCGCCGTTCACGGTCGGTTTATCGAAACTGCTGGGAACGTGGATGTAAACCGCAAGGAAATGCTGAGGCGAGCGCAACGCCAGCCGGGCCGCGTATTGAGCCGCGCCCGAGGCGCCGAACAGGAGAAAGCCTTTCGAGGGAATGCCGTATTTCCGGACCAGCGAGGCCACTCCCTGCTGCCAGGCCTTGGCCACATCGTCAAACGTGCCGCTGATCTGGTTTTGTTCGCGCTTGTCCATCTCATTCCAATTGGCTTTCGGGTTCCACAAGGAGCGCGACCCCCAGCAGATAATTGCCAGCCGGTGTTTTTCCGCGAAATCGAAGATCGCGCCCAGGTCGTCCTTGTAGTCGGCTTCCTGCAATTGACGTTTCATCGCGTCGACTCCCGGCGCCAGGACGCAAAGCGCCAGAACGCCTTCGGTATCGGAAAAATCGGCGGCCCCGATCGGTTTGCGCACTAACAGTGTAATCTGCGGATAACGCTGAATACCGGTACTGACCGTATGCTCGATCAGCGGATTGACTGCTTTGCCGCGTTCCATTTTCTTCGGATTCAGCCAAAGTTCTTTTTCCGGAAAGTCGAACTCCCTGATATCGGCTCTTTTTTGCGGAAAACAGGCAACGGCGACACTGTATTGGTCGCCGAAAACAATCACCGCGGTCCAGTCGGATGAACGCGCCGCTCCCGGCGGCAGCACAAAATAAATGTCCTCTTTGCCCTTTTTTTCAAAAAAAACAGGCATGGCGGACGAACCGGAAGCGCCGCCGCGGATAATCGGCGTCGGCGAATCCAGGGCCGCAATGAGATTCTGGTTTTTGTCGAAAAAGTAAGCTTTGCCGACCAGCTTTGCGGAATTGATCCGCTCACCCGTCGACACGGGAACTTTCAGGTGCGGCAAAAACGTTTCGTACATGGTTTCCCGTGAGCCGGTGTCCCGGACAAATATCACTTCGTTTTTCTTCTCGGGTTTATTCTGGAAGGAAACTTTGCCGATGTTGAAAAAATCGGCGTCGTCGCCAAATGTTTTTGCCGCAAGCAGACATGACATGAGAAGGAAAAAAATGATATGACGACTCCTCTTCATCGCTTGACTCCTCCTCTCCGGTTCAGGTTGATCCATTTCAGATAAAGCTCGCGCCCGGGCAGCCAGCCCGAGGCGCAGGGCCGGGCGGCGGCGGCTTGACGGTCAATGATGGAGTATTCATAGATATCCACCCATATCCCGTCGTGTTCCGGGTTCGGCGATTGGTTCTTCTTTTTTAAAATTTGTTCAAAATAGTCCGCGACAAAAGCGTCAAGTTCCGGGACGGCAACATGCCCGGCGCCGCTTATCCCGATCCAGAGCCACGGTTTTCCCAGCTCGCGGCCATCCCAGAAATAGTGCAATGAGGCCATCAGCCGTTCATCCGCCTTCCCGCACGCCACAATGCCCGGGGGCAAATGAGGATGCGGCGCGGGGCTGTCCCACCAGGCCGCGGAATATGCGCACCAGGCAGCGACCCGCTCCGGTCTCCACTCGGTGAAACGGGCGGTGAAATGCGCGCCTCCCGATGTGCCGTAAAGCAGAACCGGCAGATCGGAGCCGTAAATTTTCTTCAATCCGTCAACCAGAAGGCCTCCCGAGCCGTTGGCGGCGTGGTAATAACTGTCAATGTCCCGGGTCGTTTGCTCCGAGGCGAAGGAGAGTCCGACCAGGCCGAGGCGGTTGCGTTCGGCAAAGCCGACCCAGCGGGCGTCCTCGAGATATTGCCTGCCGTTGCCGTTGCGGCCCGGGCACAGGACGAGAACCGCCCGCGCCTCCCGGGGCGGCGGCAGGTAATACAGATCGGCGCGGGACATGCCGGGCGCCGGCGAAAGCGACAAAAGAGCAATCTCGCCCGCAAAGATCACCGGCAGCGCCAGACAAGCCAGGGCTCCCGCAAATATCGTTCCCGTCATCCCGCAACCCGTAGTAATGAAACAACATATCGTGAAAGGCGGAGCAGAAGACCGCGATTCCATCAATATTTATTTTTTTCTTCATAAATTACAATCAAAAAAATACAAATGCAAGCTTAAATAATAAACTTTCCGCTTTATTTTTGCAATTTAAACAAAAATAGCCTTACAACAACACAAATTAAGCATAACAATAATTAATATATTAATTTTAAGCAAACAAAAAATAAATGAAATTGATAGAACAAATAGATGTAAAATTAATTAATGTTTTCCGTTTCAAGCGGGCAAATCGCGGGAAAGTTGAAGCATTGGAGCGGCAAGGAAAAACCGGTGATCGTACTTCAGGGACTGAAAGTCGGCCGTGCATCGGCGCGCTTTGCAGCAGTCACAGGATCACACGGCAAAATAAGAAATCAGGCTCTTATGAAAGCTCCTGCCGGGCGCCTGAAATGAGGTCCGTCAATGAGCCGTAGTTGTCGATCACGCCGTATCGCAAATTGTCCTGATTAAGCGCCGCGAAGAATTTACCGGCGCACCTGATTTTGCTTTTTTCGATTTCCCTGAGCTGCATGGAAGACATTGAGGCCTTGGTCTCGGCGACGAAATAGAGGTGCCTGGCTCCGGCGGCTTCAAATGCGATCGCCCAGTCCGGATTGTAGTCGCCGACCGGCGTCGGGATGAAGAAGCCTTTGGGCAACTTTGAATAGACGCATACTTCGGCCGCTTTGTCGAGCTTTTCCAGGAACTCCGCCTCTGTTTTCGAATCACACGCGACATAGCGCAGAACGTTTTTTTCCGTCTCAACGACCCGCTCGGAGGTGATGTTGATCTGCCCCTCGGTGAAAATGCTTTCGCTGAAAGTCCCCGTCAGGGGGTGATAGGTCAGGTGCTCGATCACCGTGGCCGCCTTCTGTTCGTTGATCAACCGGCTCGCCTGAAAGATGAAGGCTTCCGGATTGAGCTTGAATTTGTCGAAGGTTCCCTTTTGGACCCCCTGAAGGATACGGCAGACCGTTTTGCGGGTCAGGCGGGTGCGCTCCGAGATCTGCCCCAGGAGATCATAAGGCACGGCCGAGTGGACGGAGTGCTTCAGCACATCCGTCCGGTGCGTCGCCGTGTCGAATGAAGTGTGCTCCTCCAGACTCTCGTAGTCAAGCCGTTTCGCCTGTATCCCTTCGGTGACGGTATAGGTCGCCGCGGAGACCTGGAGCTCGAGGTCGAGCGCGCTGACGGCCCTGGCAATCAATTCATCGCCGTCGAAGTCGACGGTATAGGCGGCGTGATGGTTGATGCGCTTCCACAGCTCTTTGAACTCTTTTTTCTCGAAGTTCGCGTGATTGACCGTGTTTTTGACGATGCCGCGGTCGTTTTCCAGTCCGGGCAGCTTGGCGCCGGTGTAAACGCAATCGATCAGGTCGAAAATCCGCTGCGCATGCGCCTGGAGCTCCTCCGGCAGCGGCGGAGCCGCGTTATTTTTGCGGGCGTCTAGATAAGCGGCGGTGATGTGATCGCGGTCGTCGACGAAGTCGTTTTTGACCAGGTAACGGTAGACGGCGGACGCGGCGGCATTGTCGATACGCAAGTGCTCGGTGAGGGCTTTGCCGATAAAATATTCTTTGTCGGCGACCTTCGGGCGGGCGCTGACGGCGTCGACGAGTTCGCTTTGCAGGCCTTTCACAAAGGCCTCATAGCTTTCATCGCTGATGACGGAGAGGACGTTCAACTCGTGCACGTCGGGACAGACGCCCGAGTCCATCCGGTCTCCGTCGCGGTTGACGCAAAGGCGCAGTCCGCGCCCGACCTCCTGGCGGCGGCTGATGGTGTTGTCGGAGTGCTTCAATGTACAAATGACGAAGACATTGGGATTGTCCCAGCCTTCGCGGAGCGCGGAGTGTGAAAAAATAAACCGCGTCGGCTCTTCAAAGGAGAGCAAGCGCTCCTTGTCCTTCAAAATAAGGTCGTATGCGGCCGCGTCGTCGGTTTCGTTGTCTTTGGCCTTGGGATCGACCAGGCGTTTCTGCTTGTCGATGGAGAAATAGCCGTTGTGGGTTCCGGCCCCGTCGATCCGGCGCAGATAGGCGAAATATGCCGCCTGCTCCGCACTCAGCGCGAGGGAGCCCAATGTTTCCGCGACCAGATTTGCATACTCTTCCTCGAACATTTTCGCATAGTCGCCCGGAACGGCTTCGCCTCCGTCATAGCGCCGGTACTTGGCGACTTCGTCGATGAAAAAGAGACTGAGCGTCTTGATGCCGCGTGAGAAAAGCTCTTCCTCGCGCCGGAGATGCGAAGCGACGGCCTCCCGGATCTGGATGCGGCGCAGCATATTCTCGGTCACGTCGCCCAGCGCGTCGCCGGTGTTCAACACCACGCCGTTGGAGAAGGTCACCGTATGGTCAAAGGCGTTGATATTGTCGACGACGTAATCCTTGTATTGCTCGAGCCGGTTGGATTTGTCGTAAAGCCGGTCCCGGTATTCGATGGTCAGGGTTTTGCGGCTGACGCCGGTCGCGGTTTTCACCTCCATCTCCAGCCGGGCGACCGGTTTTTTGTCGGGGTGCGACAGGATATTTTCCAGATACAGATAACAGCCGGTGCCGCCCTGGGCGCGCACGTTGATGCCTTTGACCGCGATTTTTTTTACTAACTTCCGGTTGTAGGCGTCGATGGCGTCGAGCCGGTAAACCTGGTTGCGGAGGTTCTTGTGAGTCGCGGAATAACGCAGGATGAAAAGCGGATCGAATTTCGGCAGACTTTCCTTGGTCACCTTTCCTTCCATCTTCTGCGGTTCGTCGATGATCAGGATGGGGCGGTTGGCGGCAATGACGTCGATGGGACGGCGGGACTGGAAGCTGTCGAGTTCGTCGTAAATCCGCCGCGCGTCGTTCCCCCGTGCGTTGAAGGCCTGAAGGTTGATGATCATGACGTTCAATCCGGCGTTGCTCGAAAAGGTCTCCACTTCGTGGAGCTGCTTGGAGTTATAAATAAAGAACTTCGCCTTGGCGCCGTACTCTTCCATGAAGTGGTCGGCGGTGATCTGGACGGATTTGTAAACGCCCTCGCGGATGGCGATGCTGGGAACGACCACGATGAACTTCCCCCAGCCGTAGCGGCGGTAGAGCTCGAACATGGTTTTGATATAGACATAAGTTTTGCCGGTCCCGGTCTCCATCTCGACGTCGAAGTTGAAGGTCCTGAGCTCGGTATTGAGCGTATCGGAGACGGGAAGAGTATTGCGTTCCTGAACCTTCTTCAGGTTCTCCAGGAGCATGCGCGGTGAAATCGTCAGTTCGCAGTTCCGGAAACCGACCTCCTCGGCAGAAATCGCGGAACGCGCGGACGCGCCATCATCCTCCGCCAAAAGCGCGGGCTGATAATGCGCCCCCGCAGCCGCCCCTCCGACAAAAGCATCGCGGCGAACAATCCCGGGATCGATCCGGTAGGTAATCCCGTCATGCCTGAGCTGACCGGCAAAGCAGTCGACCACCGCCGCCGCGGCATCCGCCTGATACTGCTGATGTTTGAATTTAAGCTTCATTTGCCGGTCCGCAAATTTTTCTGATTCCCGCCACCAGGGCGTTAAAGCTGGAGGATCGGTTTCCGCCGCTGATATCCAAATGCGGGGCGATTGCCCTGGAGCCTGCGACTTTCTGATACTTGTTTCCCGTCAGTTTCGCCAATTC
>JAVBUI010000376.1:0-7744 GCA_031555495.1 Victivallaceae bacterium
CCCGACTTCCCCCTGGCAGCCCACCTCGGCCCCCGAAATACTCGCATTGGCCCGCGCGATCATCGCGATCAGGGCCGCCGCCAGCAAACCGTCACGCAGAACGGGACGCGAAATACCGCATTCGCTCTCCAGCAAAAACAGCACCCCGGGCAGCAGCCCCGCCGAACCGGAGGTCGGCGCGGTCACCACCAAATTCCCCGCCGCATTCTCCTCGGCCACCGCCAGCGCGAACGCGTCCAGCAGCACCAGAAAACGGTCGCGCAACCCGGCCTGATTGGCCAGTTCGAAAACCCGCTTCGCCCGCCGAGAAAGCCCGATCGGCCCCGGTAGCAAACCTTCGGCCTTGAGCCCGCGCCGGACCGCGGCGAACATCGTGTCGATCAGGAAATCGAGCTTCCGGTCAAGTTCCGCCTCCGAAGCGTGCAAACCGGTCGCCATTTCGTTGGCGCGGAGCATATCGACCGGCGTTTTGCCGTATTTGATCGAAAGCAGTTTGAAGCTGTCCATATCCCGGTAACGGTAAGGCAGAATCCGGCGCTCGGGCGGCGGTTCCCCTTCGCGGCGGATGAAGCCGCCGCCGATGGAGTAATAGAGCTCTTCCAGGATCATCCCGCCCGCCGCGTCTTCGAGCCGGAAGCGCATCGTATTGGCGTGGGGATACGGTGCTTCGCCGAAGCACCAGTGAATATTGTCCGCGCCGAAACGCAAGGTTTGATCGGCAAACTGAATTTTGAAGTCCGGCAGCTCCGGCGTCAGCACCCGGCGCAGCAACGCAATGTCGCAGCGCTCCGGCACTTCGCCCAGCAGTCCGGCGGCGGCGGCGCGGTCGCTGCCGTGCCCCTTGTCGGTGTCGGCGAGCGAGCCGAAAAAACTCAGCGTGAGCTTAGCCCCCCGCTCCGCCGTCGACGGCTCGAGGCCGCGGAGGCGTCCGAGAAAATCGCCAGCAGCCCGCATCGGCCCGATCGTGTGGGAACTCGACGGGCCCGGACCGGGCTTGAAGATTTCAAAAACCGAAGTGGTGATTCCTTGTTCCATCAGCTCTTACTTGATGAGCATTTCCATCAGCGCCTTCTGGACGTGGAGCCGGTTCTCGGCTTCGTCGAAGACGATCGAGTAATCGGCGTCCATCACCTCGGCGGTCAGCTCTTCCCCGCGGTGCGCCGGGAGGCAGTGAAGCAATTTCACCTTGGGCGACGCTTCGCGGATCACGGCCGCGTTGACCTGATAGGGCGCGAAAACCTGGAGCCGGTGCGCTCTTTCCCCCTCGAAGCCCATGCTGACCCAGACGTCGGTGTAGACGTAGTCGGCGTCCTTGGCGGCTTTGACGGGATCGGATTCCCAGCGGATGTTCGGAGAACTGCCGACCAGCTCGGAGCGCGGCGCGAATTCAGCCGGGGCGGCGATCACGAGTTCGAAATCGATCAGCCGCGCCGCATTGATCAGCGAATTGGCGATGTTGCTCTGTCCGTCTCCGTAGAAGACGACCTTGTTGCCCGCGACCTTGCCGGAGAATTCCCGGATCGTGAACAAGTCGGCCAGAATCTGGCACGGATGGTATTCGTCGGTCAACGCGTTGATCACCGGGATCGACGCGTGCCGCCCCAGCTCTTCGACGTCGGCCTGGCTGAAGGTCCGGATCACGATGCCGTGGAGGAAACGGCTCAGCACCCGCGCGGTGTCGGCGACGGTTTCGCCGCGGCCGACCTGCATCCGGCCCTGATCGAGGTAGAGCGGAAAACCGCCGAGCTCGTGGATCCCGACTTCAAAGGAAACGCGCGTCCGGGTCGACGATTTGGCGAAAATCATGCCGATGCTCTTTCCCCGCAGCGGGGTCCGGGCGTAGTTGACCCGGTGTTTCTTGAGATGCTCGGTCCGGTCAAAAAGCTCCGCGATGTCGTCCGCGGTCAAATCCATTACCGTCAATAAATCTTTTTTCATATTCTAAAATCACTCCGATTGTATCTTTTTTGCGTATTCCGCCAGCACCCGTTCGATGATGGCCAGCCCCTGATCGGCTTCGGCCCGGGTCAGATTGAGCGGCGGAAGCAGCCGCAGCACGGTTTCACCGGCGGTCAGCGTCACCAGTTTTTCGGCCATCAGCATCGAGCTCAGCGTCCCCGCTTCACGGTCGAGCACCACGCCGATCATCATGCCCATTCCCCGTACCGTTTTAACGAAGGAATAGCCCTTGCCGATTTCGCCGAGGCGCGTCAGGAGGTAGCCGCCGACTTCGCGGCAGTTTTCAAGCACATTCTCCTCGTCGAAGGCATTCTGGACCGCCAGCGCCGCCGCGCTCGCCAGCGGCGTGCCGCCGAAAGTCGAAGCGTGATTGCCGGGCGGCAAGGTTCCGGCGTACTGCCGTTTGACCATGAAGGCTCCCATCGGGAAGCCGTTGGCAATCGCCTTGGCCATCGAAAAAGCGTCCGGCTCGACGCCGAAATTCTGGAAGCAGAACATCGTCCCCGTCCGTCCCAATCCGCATTGGACTTCGTCGAAAAGCAACAGAATACCGGTCCGGTCGCAGAGCTCGCGGACTTTCTTCAGATATTCCTTGTCGGCGGGGAGAATCCCCCCCTCGCCCTGAACCGGCTCGAGCACGATCGCACAGGTCCGGTCGGTCACCGCCGCTTCGAGCGCGGCGAAATCATTGTACGGCACCTGGCTGAAGCCCGGCACGTCGGGCTCGAAGCCTTTGCGGTATTTGGCCCGCCCGGTCGCCGCCAGCGTCGCCAGCGTCCGGCCGTGGAATGAATCGTTCATCGAAATGATTTCGTTGCGCCCTTTGGCGTTGCCGATTTTGCGGGCGAATTTGAACATTCCCTCGTTGGCCTCGGCTCCGCTGTTGCAGAAGAAAACCACGCCGTCGAAGCCCCGGGTCCCCAGCTTTTCGGCCAGGCGCGGGGTGACGTCGTTCATATACAGATTGGATACATGCACCAGCCGGGCCGCCTGCTCCTGAATCGCACGGGTTACGCCGGGGTGGCAATGACCGAGGTTGCAGACGCTGATTCCGGTGGCGAAGTCGAGATACTCGCGGCCTTCCCCGTCCCAAAGGCGGGCTCCCGCACCCCGGGTGAAGAGTACCTTCGGCGCATACGTGGGCATCACGTACTGCGCGTAGAGTTCGATTGACTTTTCCGTAACAGTCTTTTCCATAAACAACCTCCCAAAAAAAATAAACGACAGACAGTCGAAAGGAGTTACTATATTGTCTCTTTCGCAAAAAGCAAATTAATTTTTCACCCTCTCCCCCGCTCGAGGCAAAAAAATCGGCGGACGCCCGGAACCGGGTATCCGCCGACAGATTTCAGGAAGAGGAAGGTTACTTCTGTTCCGGCTGAACGTCGTAGTGAAACTCCACGCCTTCGACATCCGGAATCCGCATCCGGTAGAACGAACGCCAGACGAAGATCAGTCCGACCACCAGGAACGGCAGCGCGATGTACATCGAGTAGTCGGAGTCCGGATTGGCCTTCATTTCGATGCAGATTTCAGTCGCGAGCAGGCCGAAAAGGGTCGAGAACTTGATGATCGGGTTGAGCGAAACCGACGAGGTGTCCTTGAAGGGGTCGCCGACGGTGTCGCCCACCACCGCCGCTTCGTGAAGCTCGGTGTGCTTTTCCTTGAGTTCAACTTCGACGATCTTCTTGGCGTTGTCCCAGCCGCCGCCCGCGTTGGCCATGTAAATCGCCTGGAAGAGACCGAAAATCGCGATCGAAACCAGGTAGGCCACGAAGAAGTTCGGGTCCAGGAAGGCGAAGGAGAGCGTCAGCGAAATCAGCGCGATGAAGATGTTCCACATCCCTTTCTGCGCGTACTGGGTGCAGATTTTGACCACGGTCTTGGAGTCCTCGAGGCTGGCCTCGGACTTGTCGATGTCGAAGGTCCGCTTGATGAATTCCACCGCGCGGTAGGCGCCGGTGGTCACCGCCTGCATCGAAGCGCCGCTGAACCAGAAAATCACCGCGCCGCCGCAGATCAGCCCCAGCAGAACCGGAGCGTCGGTCAGCGAAAGCTTCAGCAGGTCGACCTTTTCGAGCAGGAGAATGATCGAGAAGATCATCGTCGTCGCGCCGACCACGGCGGTGCCGATCAGGACCGGCTTGGCGGTCGCCTTGAAGGTGTTGCCTGCGGAGTCGTTGGCTTCGAGGTAGTGTTTGCCGGCTTCGAAGTTCGGTTTGAAGCCGTATTCCTTCTCGATCGATTCACCGATGCCGGGGATGTTTTCGATCTGCGAAAGTTCGAATACCGACTGGGCGTTGTCGGTCACCGGGCCGTAGCTGTCGACCGCGATCGTCACCGGGCCCATGCAGAGGAAGCCGAAGGCGACCAATCCGAAAGCAAAAATCGACGCGTGGGGACCGAGAATCGCGCTCAAACCCAATTGCGCAACGAAGAAAGCGCCGGTCATCAGCCCGACGATCAGCAAACCGGTCCAGCACGCGCCGAAGTAACCCGCGACGATGCCGGAGAGAATGTTGAGCGAGGGACCGCCTTCACGCGAAGCGGTGACGATCTCCTTGACGTGCTTCGATTTGGAGCTGGTGAAGAACTTGGTGAATTCCGGGATCAGCATCGCGCCGAGGGTGCCGCAGCTGATGATCGCCGCAAGCTTCCACCAGAGTGAGCTGTCGCTCATGTCGGCGAGCAGCAAATAGCTCATGAAGAAGCTCGCCGAAATGCAGAGGATCGCGGCGATGACGATGAGGCGCATCAGAGGTGCTTCGAAGTCGAATTCCTTCCTGGCCGCGTAGAGGCGCTTGGAAATGGCCTGATTGATGAAGAATGAGCCGCCGGACAAAAAGTCCATCAGGAAACGCATGCTGAAGATCCAGACGATCAATTTCGCCTGAATGGCGGGGTCGTCCACCGCAAGGGTGATGAAGGCGATCAAGGCCACGCCGGTCACGCCGTAGGTTTCGAAGCCGTCGGCGGTCGGCCCGACGCTGTCTCCGGCGTTGTCGCCGGTACAGTCGGCGATCACGCCCGGATTGCGCGGATCGTCTTCCTTGACCTTGAAGACGACCTTCATCAAATCGGAGCCGATGTCGGCGATTTTGGTGAAGATCCCGCCCGCGATGCGCAGCGCGCTCGCGCCGAGCGATTCCCCGATCGCGAAGCCGAGAAAGCAGATGCCGACGATATCGCGCGGCACAAAGAGAAGAATGACGACCATCAGCACGAGTTCGAGCGAAATCAGGAAGAGTCCGACGCTCATCCCGGCCTTCATCGGGATATTGACCACTTCCCACGGATATTCCCGCAGCGAGGCAAAGGCGGTGCGCGCGTTGGCATAGGTGTTCATGCGAATGCCGAACCAGGCGACCACGTAGGAACCGGCCATCCCGATGATCGAAAACAGCAGCACCTGGGCGACCACGCCGGCCGACTGTCCGGCCAGGCCGAAGAAGTAGATGCAGAGCACCACGCCGACCAGGGCGAAGAGCATCATCAGGAATTTGCCCTGCTGAACCAGGTAGGTCCGGCAGGTGGCGTAAATCACGTCGGCCACACGCAGCATCGAGCTGTGGGCGGGCAACTTCTTGACCTGATTGAAGAGCATGAGGCTGAATCCGAGCGTTCCGGCGATGACGATCGCGCCGTAGAGCAGGAAATTCCAGGAGGAGATATTGAGGCCGAGGATGGTGAAAGTGGCGTCGTGGAGATCGGGAATCGCCAGATCGGCTTCACTTGCGTAAGTGGAAAGAGCGGAACCAAGGAAGAACGGGAACAGGAGCAGGAAACTTTTGATTTTTTTCATAAATGCTTGGGTTATATGGATACAGACTTGAGGTGAAAACATCGACTTTTTTGTCTGCGCCGTCACTGAACAACCGTTGTGCCGATCAGCTGCCGGCCAGACCCGTGCTTCGGGACTGGGGGTGTTGCCGGTATTGTCTGGTGCCTCCTCCGCCTGATTGGTTGCCGTGAATAAAAAACCACCATTAAAATTGTCGAGGCGGTAAATTAACACAATAATCGCCGAAATTCCAGTCGATTTTCAGAATTTTCGTGTGTTTCCTACCAAAAAGGTAGAGATTTTTCCAAAAACACTTTATTTTTTCAGATGATCGGCTTTTTTTCCGGTGGAACGGCGATATATTACCAAAACCAAGTAAGATTCATCAAAATCCGGGGAGACCGCGCCATGACCACCCGAGAGTTCACCGTCCGCAACAGTGCCGGAATCCACTGCCGTCCGTCGGGCGTGATCCTGACCGCAATCAAAAACGAATTTCCCGGCCTCACCTTTGAAATCGAGACCTCCGACGGGACCGTTACGCCGCTCGACAGCATGCTGACCATCCTTTCGCTTGGTCTCGGCAAAGGAGCGAAGGCGACGCTCCGCGCCTCCGGCCCCGGCGAAGAGGCCGCCGCCGATAAAATCGCGTCGCTCTTCGAAACCGAATTCGATTTCCCGCCGCGGTCATGAAGAAAACGTTCTGGATATTGCTGGCTGCGGGAATTCTGCTGCGGCTGGAATATTTGCGCGAATTTTCGGCCTCGCCGCTCTTCGGCCTCGCGCTCGGCGCGGATATCTCCGAATATCACCAGCGCGCGCGCGAAATTCTCGCCGGAGCGTTCCTCAATCCGCTGCCGGAGATCCACGCCCCGCTCTACAGCTGGTTCCTCGCCGTGCTCTATTGGTTCAAAACTTCGATCCCGGCGGTCCGGGCGGTACAACTGGCGCTCAACCTCGCGGCCTGGGTGCTGTTTTACCGTTTCATGCGCCGCAAGGCCGAACCGGAATCGGCCATGCCGGAGTGGATTTTCGGCTGGGCGATGCTTTATACCCCATTGATCTTCCATCAGGCCGAACTGGTTTCGGAATCGATCCTGACAATCTTTTTGCTCGGCATGTTCTGGTGCGCGGTCCGCTGCGAAGAGGAGCGCTCTTCGCGCTTCGCCGCGGCAGGCGGAGCAATCGCCGGACTGGCGATTCTGACCCACCCGATGGCGCTGCTCTTCGCGGCGGGCGAAGCGTGCCTCCTCGGACGCGATCCCAAACTCCGGCGCCAGGCGCTGATTTTCGCACTGACCGCCGCGGCGTTGGCCGCCCCCTTCTCGATCCACCAGAGCCGCCTCGCCGGGCGGCCGGTCCTGGTGCAGACCAACAGCGCCTTCAATCTGTACCTCGGCAACCACCCCGGAGCGGACGGGACGTGCATGCTCCGCCCCGGACGGGCCTGGACGCAATTCCATGACGAAGCCGCCGCCGAAGCGGCAAAACGCGGCATTTCGGTCGACCGTTACCATACGCTCAACGTTCTCGCCTTCTGGACGGGACACCCCTTCGAAGCGCTGACGCTTTTCGGGCGCAAGGCGCTGATGGTCTTTTCGCCCTTCGAGTTCCCGGCGGGCTCGGATACGCCGGGCATCGTCAACTTCACTCCGCTGATCGAAGTCACCAAAATGATCTTTGCCGGACTATTGATGATAAGCGCCCTGACCGGGCTTGCAATGATGGCGCGGCGGCGCGACTTCTTCTGTTACCGCCATTGGCTGATCTGGGGCGGTACCTTTTATGCGATGCAGATCCTGACCGTAACCAGCGGTCGCTACCGGACCTCGCTGCTGCCGGTGTTGTTCGTCCTCGCGTCGTATGCCATCATCAACAAGTTTTCAAAAAAAGACGCTTGGAGCCTCGCAGCGGCGATCGCCGTAATGGCCGCCGGAGGGTTCCTTGCGCCCGACCTGAAACACTACAAGCCGGAAACATACTCGCTCTACGCCGAGGCCTTTT
>JAVBUI010000019.1:0-4090 GCA_031555495.1 Victivallaceae bacterium
TTCGGCGGCGAGGTGGTAGAGGTCTTCGCTTGCGGGGGCGCGGTCGACCGGGCCGAAGAAGAAGTCGGCTTCGGGGGTTGTCTCGGGATTCGAGCGCATTCTTTCGAGGAAGAAATTGACGTCGGTCACGGCGGAGAGCGCGGCGGCGGCGGCGAAGCGGTCGGGGCGGCGGAGCGCGAGTTTCAGTGCGCCGTAGCCTCCCATCGAGAGGCCGGCGGCGATGGTGTCTTCGCGCTCGGGGCTTACGGGAAATTATTCTCAGACCAGTTTCGGGAGTTCTTCGGAGAGGAATGTCCAGTATTTGCCGCCGTGCTTCATATCGGTGTAGAACGAGCGTCCGCCGTCCGGCATGACAATCACGAGGTCGTAAGCGGCGGCGTAGCGCTCGATCGAGGTCCGGCGCTGCCAGATGGTGTAGTCGTCGCTGAGGCCGTGGAGCAAATAGAGCACCGGATAAATGCGTTTGCCGCCGCTCGAGGTCATGCCGATCTGGCGCTGGGCCTTTTGCGGGATGATCACGTTGATGCCGCAGCACTTGCCGAGGACGTCCGAAAAAAAATTGCAATGAATCAGTGCCATGATGTATTTCCTTTTTTGGGGTTTCCATTAATATAGCATGGAAACGTTTCGCGGCATCTTTTTTCACGCGGAAAATCGAAAACTTTTATGCATGGCGATTGCTTGAAAAATAGCGATTCTGTTGTAAATTATTGTTTCCATTCTATTAACAGTGTTGAAAGAAAATATGGTACGGGATTTATCGCGGCGTTTGCAAACGCCGTTGCTGCAGATGCTGGCGCTGGCCGGGGCGCATTTCATGGTCGACCTGATCGGCGGGATCCTGCCCGGAATTTTGCCGGTGGCGCTGAAGCACTTCAATATTTCACTCGGGATCGGGGTGGTGGTGCTGACTTGCGTCAGCATCGGCAGCAATCTCGGACAGATTCCGGCGGCGCAATTCGACAAGCGCCATCCGGGGCCCCGGATGCTCTATTTCGGGCTGGCGATGACGAGTTTGCTCGTGCTGCTCGGGTTTCTGCCGACCGAGTCGCCGACGCTGTCGCTTTGTGGCTTGATGCTGGTGGTCGGAGTCGGGATTGCGATTGTCCATCCCTTCGGTCTTCGCGGGGCGCAGGGGATCGACCGCATCGCCCACACGGTGACGACGCCTGCTTTTATGATCGGCGGATTCCTCGGTTACGGCATGGGGCCCTTCGTCGGTGCGACGCTGGTTGAAAACTTCGGGCTCAAGGGGCTGCTGCTGCTGTTGATTCCGATGGCGCTTCTCGCCGTGATTCTGCGGCTGGGAAAAATCAAGCTGGCGGTCGAATCCGGCTCCGGCGGAGCGCAGGCTTCCTCGCCACTCGAGCGGGGGCGCTGGAGTTTCCGGCACCTTTTCCTGATTGCGCTTTTTCTCAACTCCGGTTCGGCGATCATCCAGGCGCTGCTGCCGAGCTATCTCAACGCGGCGGGGTTTTCGCTCTCCTTCGGCGGGATCAGCGCGATGCTCTTCGGAATCGGCTCGGCGGGGGGATCGCTGGCGATCGGGCTCTGGGGGAAACGGCTCAAGCCGTCCTTTTTCGTGATCGGCGGGCTTGGCTGCGGGATTCCGCTGGTGATTGCTTATCTCTTGCTGTCGTCGTCGCCGTCGGCCTGTATCCTGATGTTGTTCGCCGGGTTGTTCGCGAGTTCGAGCTTCCCGTTGATCGTGGCGATGGCGCGGAGCGCCGCCAACGGACCGGCGCTGGGGACGCGCATGGGCGTCATCGTCGGCGGCACCTGGGGCGTGGCGGGGCTTTTCCTGCTGCTGGCCGGGCAAATTGCGTCGCGGATCGGAATCGCGCCGGTGATGCATGCGGCGTGGATTTTTTACGCGGCCGCCCTGGCCGCCGCGGTTTGGCGCAAGCCGGAAAAACGTTGAAAATTTCGACATTCCGGTGGTATTCCGGAACTGCCGAGATATGTTACTGTCGGGAGAAATACTTATGAATCTTTTGTTTATCGGGGACATCGTCGGCAGCGGCGGGCGGACGGCGGTCAAATCGCTGGTGCCGGAGTTGCGCCGTGAGTTCAATATCCAATTCGTCGTCGCCAACGCCGAGAATTGCGCCGCCGGAAACGGCATGACCGCGCGCTGCATCAAAGAGCTTGCCGAGGCGGTCGACGTCTTTACCGGGGGCGACCATATCTGGGACCAGAAGGGATTCGATTCGGAAATCAAAACCCTCGACAATGTGATCCGTCCGGCCAATTTTTCGAACTGCCAGCCGGGGCGCGGCTATGGGGTTTTCCGCAACCCGGCGGGAGGCGAAGTCGCGGTGATCAGTCTCGTCGGCAAGGTCTTCATGCGTGAAAGCGCCTACTGTCCCTTTGAGACGGCCGACCGCATCCTGCGGGAACTGCCGCCGGCGGTGAAGAATATCTTCGTCGATTTCCACGCCGAGGCGACCAGCGAAAAGCTGGCGATGGGCTACTTCCTCGAAGGCCGGGTGACGGCGGTGCTGGGGTCGCACACCCACGTCGCCACTGCCGACGCGCGGGTTCTGCCCGGGGGGACGGCGGTGCAGACCGACGTCGGCATGGTCGGCGCGGCGCGTTCGGTGCTCGGGCGCGAGGTCGCCGATGTGCTCTATAAATTCACGACCGGGATGCCGGGACGGCTGTCGGTGGTGGAAGAGGGGATCATCCGGCTCGACGCGACGGTGATCGATTATGACTATATGACCGGCCGGGCGCGGAAAATTCAGCCCGTTACCCGTGAGTTTGCAATTTGAACAAGCTGGAGATATTTCATGAACACGATACCGGAAATTGACTGGAAACGGGTGGAGCTCCTGATTGATCTCGCGCTTGCCGAAGACCTCGGCGACGCGGGGGACGTCACCACGCAATCGATCATCCCGGCGGAAACCAGGGCAAAAGCAGTGCTGCGCTGCAAGGAACCCGGCATGGTGGTGGCCGGGCAGGAGGTGGCGGCGCGGGTTTTTGCCAAACTTGATCCGGGCTGCGAATACCGGATTCTCAAGCCGGACGGCAGTGTTTGCGCCAAGGGCGAGGTGATCGCCGAAGTGACCGGCCCGGCGCGGGCGCTGCTGACGGCGGAGCGGACTTCTCTCAACTTCATCCAGCGCCTCTGCGGAGTGGCGACGATGGCGTCGCGTTACGCGGCGGCTCTGACGGGGAGCCCGACGGTGGCGCTCGATACCCGCAAGACTACGCCGGGCTACCGCAATCTTGAAAAATACGCAGTCGCCGTCGGCGGCGCGACCAACCACCGGATCGGGCTCTTCGACCGGGCGATGATCAAGGACAACCACCGGGAGCTTGCGGCGCTCGAGGGGGCGAACGGCATTACCCGTTCGGTCAAGCGGGTGCGCGAAGCGTACCCGGGGCTCGAAGTGGAAGTCGAAGCCGACAGCCTCGACGAGGTCCGCGAAGCGGCCGAAGCGGGGGCGGATTACATCCTTCTCGACAATATGAGCGACGAAACCATGGCCGAAGCGGTCAAGATCAACGCCGGGCGTGCCCGGCTGGAAGCGTCGGGCGGGATCACCATCGAACGGCTTCCCCGGATCGGCAAGCTCGGCGTCGATTTCGTTTCGGCGGGGGCGCTGACGCACTCGGTTAAATCGGCGGATATTTCGCTTGACATCATTCCGGAAGGGAAGCAGCCATGATCGGACGTTTGCGCGGTGAATTGCTGGAGGCGACTTTCGCGGAATGCGTGATCGACGCGGGCGGGGTCGGGTACGAGGTTCTGATTCCGCTCTCGACCTTTGAAAAACTGCCGCATCCGGGGAACGAGGCGATGCTGTGGATTCATACCCAGGTGCGCGAGGACGCGATTACTCTTTTCGGCTTCGCGACGGCGGAGGAGCGCGCACTCTTCCGGATTGTGACCAATGTCTCCGGGGTAGGGGGCAAGCTCGGTTTGAACATTCTCTCGGCAATGCCGGTGGGTAACTTCTGCGGCGCGATCGAGGGCGGCGACCTGAAACTCCTCGGCCGGATCAGCGGTATCGGAAAACGGACCGCGGAGCGGCTGGTGGTCGAGCTCAAGGGGAAGCTCTCGGCCTTCTCGACCGTCGGC
>JAVBUI010000120.1:0-4039 GCA_031555495.1 Victivallaceae bacterium
GGAACCTCGAGTTGATCAAAGCGCCGGAATTCGAGATCCGTTATATCGGCTTCAATTTGAGCGATCCCTTGTTCCGGAACGAAAAACTGCGGCAGGCGATTTCGCTGGTTTTCGATGTCGAGCGGCGGGTGAGGCACTACAATTCGCTGATGATTCCGGCGGACGGCCCGATTCCGCCGGGGGTGGCCGGGTTCGATGAGAATTTTAAGAACCCATGGCAGTCGAACGACCTTGAAAAAGCGAAGCGGCTGCTTGCCGAGGCGGGTTATCCCGACGGGATCGACCCCGCGACCGGGGAGCCGCTGGAGCTGACTTTCGACCAGGGCAACAACACGGCGGCCCAGCGCCAGATCGGCGAGCTGATGGCGGCGGACCTGGCGAAACTGGGAATCCGGATGGTCAACGTACTCAACAGCACGCCGCGCTTCATCGACAAGCTGCGGCAGGGCAAGACGATGCTGTTCCGTTATTCGTGGGTGGGAGACTACCCTGACGCGGAGAATTTCCTCCAGCTTTTCTACAGCGGCAACATCGGCGGGTGCAACCGCGCGAACTTTTCGGACCCGGAATTCGACCGGATGTACCTCGCTTCGCTCAACCTCCCCGACTGCCCGGATCGGAGCGCGCTCTACGCGAAAATGGCCAGTTATGTGGTGGCAAAGACTCCATGGATTTTCGAGGGCATTCCGATCTCCTATCAGCTCAAATACCGCTGGCTCGAAAACTACCGCCCCCACGACTTCGCCTTCAACCGCTGGAAATATTTCGCGGTCGACCCCGCCAAACGGGACGCCGCGAAAAAGACCTTCGAACCGCTGAGCTTCAGCGAACTTCAGGGAAAATAACCCGGTCCGGCATTTCTCCGGCAGCGGGACGACTGCGCATTCCGCCTCGTGTCGGTGACTTGTCCGATGCCTGCATCGGCCAGCGTCATCGACGCGCGCCGGCTTTGCACAAGTCGCCGGACAATAATTGACACGACACTGCTAAGTAAAGAAAAACGCCTGGAATCGACGATTCCAGGCGTTTTGCAGGCGGCTCCGGACTATTCCAGCAAGCCGAGGTTAGGCAACCCGCGGTTGATCCGTTCGCTCGGGTGGAACGGTGTGCCGTCGGGCTTGACCAGTCGGCAGGTCATGAAAATCAGAAGATTCTTCTTCTCCGCCCTGGTGTAACGGGACTGGAACATCCGTCCGACCAGCGGCAGGTCGCCGAGAACCGGAATCTTGTCGTTGAGAGTCGTAACCGTATCGTCGATCACGCCGCCGAGAACAATGGTTTCGCCGTCGTAGACGGTGACCGTGGTATCGATATCGCGGACCGAGATGATCGGTTTGCGCATCATGTCGATATTGCCGCTGGCGTCGGTGCTCGTGAACGAAGTCCAACCGGAGAAGGTCGTCACTTTCGGAGCCATCCGGACACGGATCTTCCGGCCGTTCACCTGAGGCGTCACGTCCATAATGATACCAAGGTCGGTCGGATCCTGGAAACTCGGGAAAGGCCCGATGACCGTAAAGGTCTGGGTCGTGGTATTGGTATTGCTGCTGGCGCTGTTGCCCTGCTGCGTGGTGCCCTGGTCGTATTCGTCGACGAAGGGAATGCTCCTGACCATTTCGATATGCGCGGGCATCCCGGCCAGCGTGGTGATACGCGGCGACGCCAGCGTATCGGACGAATCCATCTGATTCGCAGCGAAAACCTTCGCGGTATAGGCAAAAGCGTTTTCCCCGCCTGCGACGCCCTGGATCACAAAAAGTTCATTGGCGCCGCCGTTGTAGTTTCTCGTCAAGCCGGTCATGCTGTCCTTAAACGACAACCGCTGCGAACTGTAGTCCGGAATGGTACCCGTAGACGGATTATAAGTGCCATAGGGGTAGTTATTCGGGTTGTAGCTGACGGTGTAGTCGAACCCGAGTTCCTTCAGGTCGTTCTGGGAGACTTCGATGAATTTGGCGGAAATTTCCACCAACGGTTCTTTCTCCTTCTGGCTTTCCTGAATGGCTTCGTCAATCGCGCGGAGATTCTCGAGCGTGTTGGTCACGATCAGCCGGCTGATGCGGGTGTCGTAAATGATCTTTGATCCCAGCGGGAAAGAAACCCCGGTGAAGAAGGTCTTAAGCGCCGCCGGATCATCGGTGTTGATTTCACCAAAAGCCGATTTTTCCACCGGGAAAATCTTGGTTTCCAAATCGTCCAGCGGCACATTTCTGGGGGCGATAACCACCGCGTAACGGTCTACGCGCATCTCCAGGTCCGCCGCATCACAGAGATAATGCAATGCGTCAAAAAGCGACTTCTTGGTGATGATCAAATTGATCTTTTTGGCATTCGCATCGGGATCGACGCCTTCTTCTCCGGTGCCTTCACCGGTGGCGACCACCTGAGCCGGAGCCGGGGCCGGAGCGGCGCCGGGCGGCGCCATGCCCGGATCCATCGGCATGCCGTCAGGACTCTGCTGAACCGCCGTTTCCACCGGCAGATTCGAGGCCCGGCGCAGGAAAATATTGACCCCGATCTCTTCCGGGTCGTTGCGCTTGCTCTCCTCCTGGAGGAACTTGATGGCGGTCGGGATCGTAACGTCCTCGAAATCGACCCGGGGAATGGTAATGCTGCGGATCTTCTTGTCGATTCCGGCGATGTCGTCGCCTTCTTTCTTGACCGGAGCATCAAGCTGATTTTGCGCGGCGGATTCACTTTCGATCGGGATCGGGTTGGCCCAACGCCACTCGATTTCGGTCACGAGTTTGCGGTGTTCGTTGTCGGCACGCTGCGAAGCGACATTGGTGCTGCGGACGTTGACCGAACGCAGGTTGTTCAAAGCTTCGGCGTTATAAGGGTCGATCAGCAGGACATCCTGGAATTTACGACCGGCGCGCTGATAATTGCCGACGGCGGCGAGTTCCTGTCCCTGACGCATCAGGACCTGAATCCGGTACTCCTGTCCGACCAGGTCGGGCAGAATCTTTTCGGCACTGGTTCCGGCGCGGACTTCGGCGGTGGCGCGGTGCTTTTCGAAGTCGGCGATTTTCCGCTTGACCGAGGGAGCGCATTCGGGATAGAACTCGATGGCTTGCTTGCAGAGCTTGATCGCTTCTTCGTAATCCTGCGCCTGCGCTTTTTCGTGGGCGAGGATGACGGCGTCTTCGGCCATGTAATAATAACATTTGTTGATCAGCGTCCGGCAGTTCTCGATCCGCTTTTCAAAAACATCGGTTTCAAAAGAGCGGAAAACCTTGATCGCCTCAAGATATTTGGCAATCGCTTCCGTGTGCTTTCCTTCGCCGTAAAGCTCATTGGCTTCACGGACGATTTTTTCGGCATTCGCCTCGATCTGCTGCTGCGAAATGGTGTAGCGGCTGATCGAGTTGCGCACCTGCGGCGCGTTGTCGCCGGAACCGGTCACGGTCGCAGCCGGCGCGGCGGCGGCGCTTCCGGCTTCCGGCTGCCCTTCGGCCGCAAGGGCCGTCAGCGAGCAGGAGCAAACCGCCACCATCAATGACATACTAATTTTATTGGTCTTAAACATTATCAAGCCTCCAGCCCGGGGTTAGCGGTTAAAATCCGGCATGCCGCGCTGCTGATTGCGCAGGATCGGCACACCATCGTTATTGACCAGTCGGGTGGTCACAAACACCAGAAGATTATTCTTGGTCTTTTTCTCATACTGGCTGGAGAAGAGCCGTCCGAGCAACGGCACGTCGCCGATGATCGGCCAACGGTCGTAGAGCGTCTCGGTTTTGCTGTCGATCATGCCGCCGAGAACGATGGTTTCCCCATCGTAAACCTTGACGTTCACGTCGAGCTTGCGGCGGCCGAGGATCGGCATCCAGACCGCGTAGGTCTGGCTCCAGGTGGTGACGTATTTCGGCGTCTGCGACGAAAAGTCGATGTAACCGGTTGAAATCGTGACGCTGTCGTCGGTCGGCCCGATGTAGGTGACGACTTCGGGGTGGAGTTCCAGTGAAACAGTATAGTTGTCGGGGTCGACCAGAGGCATAATCTTGAGGATGATCCCGATGTCGGTGCCGGTGTCGGT
>JAVBUI010000110.1:0-8121 GCA_031555495.1 Victivallaceae bacterium
CGCCGTTCCACGCCTTTTCGCCGGTGGTCCGGCTGCTCGAGGAGGCCGCCGAAGACCCCGATGTCCTCGCCATCAAACAGACGCTTTACCGCGTCAGCGGCAACTCTCCGGTGGTCCGGGCACTCCGCCGCGCCGCCGAAAACGGCAAGCAGGTGACGGTGATCGTCGAACTCCGCGCCCGCTTCGACGAAGGCAACAACATTCTCTGGGCGCGCAAACTTGAAGAATCGGGCGCGCACGTCGTTTACGGGGTGAGCAATCTCAAAATTCACTGCAAGGCGCTGTTAGTCATCCGCCGCGAAGAGGGCTTCATCCGGCGCTACGTCCATTTGGCCACCGGCAACTACAACGACAAGACCGCGACGCTCTACACTGACCTCGGCATCATGAGCCACGACCCCGAGCTCTGCTCCGACGTCGCCAACCTCTTCAACGTGATGACCGGTTACTCCTCCCCCCCGGCGGAGTGGAACAAAATTTCGGCCGCACCCTTCGACCTCCGCGAAAAGCTGCTTGCCCTGATCGACCGCGAAAAGCGGATCGCCGCCTCCGGCCAGCCGGGACGGATCGTGGCCAAGATGAATTCGCTTTCCGACGTCGAAGTGATTGCGCGTCTCCACGAAGCCGCCGCTGCCGGGGTGAAAATCGATTTGATCGTCCGCGGCGTCTGTTCCTTCAAACCGGGCAAAAATGAATCGGTCCGGATTATCAGCATCGTCGATCGTTTTCTTGAGCATACGCGGCTCTTTTATTTTTACAACGGCGGAACGCCCGAGTATTATTTGTCCAGCGCCGACTGGATGTACCGCAATTTGAGCCGCCGGATCGAACTGATGTTTCCGATCGAGAGTCCGAAGCTGCGGAAGGCGCTAGACCGGCTGCTGGAGCTCCAGCTTGCCGACGCCGAAAAGGGACGCCGTCTGCTCGGCTCCGGGCGTTACACCCGCAACCTCGCGGCGTTGCACACGGCGGACCGGAGCCAGGCGGCGACTTACGAATATTTCCAGTCCCTTGCGGAAGCGGCCCGTGCCGCCGAGGCGGAGGGCGTATTGAAAGTTTATTCCAATATCGGCAACTTTGTTGCCAAACGAGAGGCAAACGAATCATGAAATGTATCGGTATTCTGACCTCCGGCGGCGACAGCCCCGGATTGAATGCGGCGATCCGCGCGGTCGGCAAAACGATCATCCGCGAGGGCTACCGCCTGATCGGGTTCCGCGACGGCTTCGAAGGCGTCGCCTTTGACCGGACGATGCTGCTCGAGGGGGACACCTGTTCGGGCATCCTCACCGTCGGCGGCACCATCCTCCGCACCAGCCGCAACAAACCGCACAAAATGCCGGTCGGCAAAAACACCATCGACATGACCGACGCGATCGTCGAAAACTACCGCAAGCACCAGCTCGAGTGCCTGATCTGCATCGGTGGCGGCGGCACCCACAAAAACGCGCTGCTGCTGCAGCAGGCCGGGCTCAATATCGTGACTTTGCCCAAAACCATCGACAACGACGTCGCCCACACCGATTCGACCATCGGCTTCGACACCGCGCTGACGGTGGCGACCAGCGCGATCGACACCTTGCACTCGACCGCCAGCAGCCACAAGCGCGTGATGCTGGTCGAAATCATGGGTCACAACGCCGGCTGGCTGGCGCTGGGAAGCGGCCTTGCGGGGGGCGCGGACGTAATCCTGATCCCCGAAATCACCTACACGGTCGAAAACGTCGCCGCCGCGCTCCAGCAGCGTTCGCGCGAAGGCAAGCTCTTCAGCATCGTTCCGGTCGCCGAGGGCGCGCTTTCGCTGGAACAGCGCACTTGTCTTGACGACCTCAAGGCCCGCCGCGAAGGAATGAAAAAGGGGCCCGAGCGCGATGACCTGAAGCGCGAAATCGCGGCCTTTGAAAGCGGCGGCTCGGCCCGGCTTTTCGACCTGGCCGCGAAGCTCGAGGCGTTGACTTCGCTTGAGACCCGCGTCACCATCCTCGGGCACCTCCAGCGCGGCGGTTCGCCGTCGCCCGCCGACCGGTTGCTCGCCACCACCCTCGGCGTCGCCGCCGCCAAAGCGGTGATGGAACGCCGGTACGGCGTGATGATCGCCGACTGCAACGGCGGCGTGAAGCACGTCCCGATCGAGGAAGTCGCCGGCGTCCGCAAGGTGGTCCCGGCCGACCACACCTGGATCCGCTGCGCCCGGAAGCTCGGCGTAAACTTTGGAGACTGAGCCATGGGAATCGAAATTGAACGAAAATTCCTGGTCGGCTCTGACGCGTGGCGAGCCGCCGCCGAACCGGGCCGGGCGATCCGGCAGGGCTATTGCGAAACCGCGCCGACGCTGACGCTGCGAATCCGGATTTACGGCGAGGAGGCGTTTCTCACCGTCAAAGGCAGCAGCCTGACCGCGGCGCGAAGCGAATTCGAATACCGGATTCCCGTCGCCGACGCGGAATCGATGCTCGCCGAATTCTGCCGGGGACGAATGGTCGAAAAGGTGCGCTGCCTCGTCCCTTACGCCGGAAAAACCTGGGAAGTGGATGTATTCTCCGGCGACAACGCCGGGCTTGTGCTCGCCGAAATCGAGCTCGACGCAATCGACGAAGCATTCGACTTGCCGCCGTGGATCGGGCGGGAAGTCTCCTCCGACCGGCGCTACAGCAATGGTGCGCTCGCCCGTTTTCCTTACAAAAAATGGCGTTGAATTCAAAACCGGGCAAAAGAAATCAATTTTCGACAAGAAAAAACGCTTCTCTCATGATATAGTAGCCGCAAAACAAAGAATCAACCAAGGATGCGGATTATGACTTCAAGAGAACGGGTGAAGAGTGCGTTGAATTTCCGGGAACCGGATCAGGTTCCAGTCGACTTCGGTTCAACGGCGGTGACGGGAATCCATGTCAGCGTGGTCGAAAAACTTCGCGAGTATTACGGACTGGAAAAACGCCCGGTCAAGGTGCACGAGCCCTTTCAGATGCTCGGCTGGGTCGACGACGACCTCGCCGCCGCGCTCGGCGTCGATACCATTGCGGCGATGCCGCGCGGGACGATGTTCGGCAACTTCAACCGCGATTGGAAAGAGTGGCGTACCCCGTGGGGCCAGCAAGTCCTGACCGGCGGCGATACCGTATTCGAGGACGAATCCGACGGCTCGGTGGCGGTTTATCCCGGCGGCGACCGTTCGGCCGGGCCCTCGGCGCGGATGGTTGCCGGAGGCGTCTTCTTCGACGCGATCATCCGGCAGCAGCCCTTCGACGAAGACAACCCCGCCGTCGAGGATAACCTCGAGGAATTCGGCCTTCTTTCCGACCTTGAGATCGAAGATATTGCAACAAGCTGCCGCGAAGCCGCCCATTCCGGGCGGGCAGTGGCCTGCGGCGGGCCGGGGACGGCGCTCGGCGACATCGCGTTGGTCCCCGCGACCCAGCTCAAAGCGCCCAAAGGCATCCGCGACGTGGCAGAATGGTACATGTCGCTCCTGCTGCGGCCCGATTTCATCAGGAATGTTTTCGCCCGCCAGACTGAAATCGCGCTCGAGAACCTCAAGAAACTCAATCGCGCGGCGGGAAAAGACATCGACGTCCTCTTCCTCTGCGGCACCGACTTCGGCACCCAGACCTCGACCTTCTGCAACGCCGAAACCTTCCGCGACCTTTACTTGCCCTATTACCGGCAAATGACCGACTACATCCACGCTGAAACCGACTGGAAGGTCTTCAAGCACTCCTGCGGCGCGGTACTGCCGCTGATCGACTGCCTGATCGAAGCGGGCTTCGATATCCTCAACCCGGTCCAGTGCTCGGCGGCGGGGATGGACGCCGCTGAACTCAAGAAGCGTTTCGGCAAAAAACTGACCTTCTGGGGCGGCGGGGTCGATACCCAGAAGGTATTGCCCTTCGGTACGCCCGCCGAGGTGCGTGAACAGGTTCTGGAACGCTGCCGGATTTTCGGGGAAGGGGGCGGCTTTATTTTCAACACCGTCCACAACGTTCAGGCCGGAACTCCGATCGAAAACCTCGCGGCGATGTTCGCCGCGCTCAAAGAATTTCAGCAAAAAGGTTGATGGTATGATTTCTCGCAATTTAAGTCCGCAAGTGATGTTCCGCCGCCTCGCGGAAGCGCACGCTCCGCTCCACGCCTTCGACGGGAAACAGCCGTTTGCGGAGTGGAAAGAAGCCGTCCGTCCGAAAGTCCTCGCCACCCTCGGCGATTTTCCCGCCAAAGTCCCCGCCCGCCCGGAATTGATCGCCGAATGGGACGAGGACGGCATCTTTAACCAGCGCTGGATGATTGAGGTTGGCGAATTCATCTCGGCCACGGTCGCGGTCGCCTGGCCCGAACGCCCTTCGACGCAGCGCCGCCCGGCGATTCTCTGCTGCCACGGGCACGGCCCCTTCGGCAAAGAGCCGGTGATGGGCAACGCCTCGAGCCCGGAATTGCGCGCCGCAATCGCCGCCCATAACTACAGCTACGGGCGGCAGATGGCGCAAGCGGGCTTCGTCACCTACGCGATCGACTTCATGGGCTTCGGCGAACGCAACGACGAAAACAAGCCGAATCACTTCAACAACGCGCGCGGCCGCGACTGGTGCAATCTGATTTACCTCAATGCCACCATGCTCGGCATGACCTCACTCTCGATGAACGTCGCCCAGGCGATGGCGGCGACCGATTTTGTCTCCGGTCTTCCCGGCGTCGATCCGGAACGTCTGGGGGTGATGGGCCTCTCCGGCGGGGGAACGATGTGCCTCTGGTCGGCTTTCTGCGATCCGCGCTTCAAGGCGGCGGAGATTATCTGCTACAGCGACCTCTGGGCGATTTTCGGCTTCCGCGACTTCAATTACTGCGGGATGCAAGTCGCGCCGGGATTGTTCAAGCTGGTCGATCTTCCCGACCTCCAGGGCTTGCTCGCCCCGTTGCCGCTCCTGATCGACATCGGCGCTTACGACACGTGCTTCACCCCGGAGAGCTCGATGGCCTGCTACCGCAAGCTCGAAACCATCTACCGCGCCGCCGGAGCCCCGGATCAACTCGAACTCGACCTCTTCCCCGGCGAACACGGCTGGGGCGGCAACAAGTCGAAGGAGTTCTTTAGAAAGCATCTCTGAAGAATTTGGACGACATGGACACGCCATTTTTCTGCTCGGATTTGTCCATGCCTCCCTCCTCCGTGCGTCCCGCGTTTACAACGACTGATCTCATGCGGCAGTGTAGGTGGGGGAGCATTCATTGCATCGATACTCCACAATCCTGCGTGCCGCAGAGCGATCCGACGCGGCATCGGACTGCCACGTACAGCATAAAGCACGGACGCGAGGGAATCTTTCCGCAAAAAAGCGGGAATATTCCGGAGCCTTTTGGAGTAGGGGGGCAAGAGGGGGCGAACCTTTTTTAAAGGTTTGCCCCCCGGCAAGTACATCGGTGCAGGCCTGCAGGCCTGCCGGGAGGGTAGCCACGAGGCGAGGAGCCTCCCGGACCAGTGCGCCCGGCAATCGTATCGGATATTGCAAACAAGACGGGCTTGGGTTACGCTCGCTCCGACACCTGCGGCGTCGGAGCTCGTACCGGGCTCAGCTCGCGACTTCGTCGCTCGACTTTCGCTGGGGCTTCGCCCGGCGACCGCGAGGCTCCGCCTCACACTCCGTAAGAGGGCTCCGCGCCCTCTTAGCTCTGCGCCAGGGCCGAGTGGCCCTGGACCCGTCGCTTCGCGCTGGTGCGCTCCGCTCCATCACTTCGCTTCGGCTTGGGCTTTCGCGCGTTTCTCGGCCTGGGCCTTGTCGCGCGCCTGTTTCGCGCGTTTCTCCGCCTCCGCCTTGGCTTTGGCGGTATTTTCGCGCTGGGTACGATTCCAGCGGAGGTAATTGAGCTCGGCTTGCACGCTCTCGAGGCGCGCCAGGCTTTGACTGCGTTCGGCGCCATCGTCGCCGATCTGGCGGACGAGTTCGTTGCGTTCATCCTGAAGCACCATTTCGCGTTCGGTTTCGCTGAAGCCCTTTTCCCGGACGCCGACGAGCTCCCAGAGCTCCATCACGGGGGCGGGGCGGTTCTTTTTGATCTCGCCGTAACGGTGACTGCCGATATTGACCGCCACGAATACCTCTCCCGGCACCTCGGCCGGGCTTTTTCCATGTTCCTTGAGCTCAAAATAAAATTGATAGATGCCGCGCAACCGGCGGGCGTCGCCGACGCCGGCATAGAAGAATACCCGTTTGCCGGACTTCAACAATTCCTTGAAGCGCTCGACGAAGAACTTATTGAGTTCGTATTGCTTCATTTTGCCGAATTTGCGCTGGAGTTCTTCGGCGCGGGATCTCTGGAGCCAGATCGCTTCGCCCCGGATCGTCTGCTCGGCGCTGCGGTTGATATGGCCGACGTTCATCAGTGTGATCGGGTAAAGCGTATAACGACGCCAGAAATCAAGGTCTTCGGCCAGCGGCATTGAGGTCACTACCACCGCGCCCTCGGGGAGGTTGGCGTTGGCAAACTCGACGTTCTGCGCCAGTTTGCGGTTGTCAAGCGATCTTGGTTCGCAAGTGTTGAAGATGCCGGGAAGCCCCCAGACCAGCTGCAGCAGCGCGACGCCGGCGATGGTCCAGAAGATGCAGCGCGGGCTTCTTTTGCGCAAAATCAGCCGGAGCCCGCCCGCGCCGAGGATGTAGAATGCGGGCAGCAGCGGCACCAGGAAACGAAGGTAGCTCGTGCTCCTCCCGTCCGGCGCCCAGTAATAAGTCAGGTAAAGGCACAGCGTCGGCAGAATCCAGACCGACCAGAATGCGGTTCTCTTCCAGCGGATTCCGCCGGGGCGCAGGAAAAGCGCGAACATCAGCACCGCCGCCGGGCCGACTCCGTCGCGCAGGATATCGGGGAGATAAAGCCGGATATTGAGCATCAGCGAATTCAACTGGAACGCCGAGGCTTCGCCGGTCAGGGCGTAGCCGTTGAGAAAAGGCGAGCCGAAGGCCCAGTAGTGGAAATAGCCGATTGCGGCATAAGGAATCGCCGCCCCCAGTCCCAGCGCGCCGCCGAGAAGCCAGAAGCGTTTGCCGCGAAAATAACAGAGTGCATAGATTCCCGGGATCGCGATCAGCAGAAAGTCGGTGTAACGGATACCGGTGCAGAACCCGATCAAGAGTCCTCCCAGCATCGCCAACGGGATCGAGTAACGGTATTTACGCGAATGCGCCGCGCCGAGGAAGGAGGCCATTCCCCAGAGGAAAAAGGCGAGGCTCGGGGTGTGCGAGGTGCGTGAAATTCCCTGGAAAGCGATTACCGGCGTGAGTGCCAGCATCCATGCCGTCAGCAGCGCGAAGAGCTGCGGCAGGAAGAAGCGCCCGGTGCAATAAATCGCCGGAATTGACAGGACCGCTCCCGCGACGGCGAGATAAAATCCAGCCCCGGCGCCGAAGAAATAGTTGGCCACGCCGCTCAGGGCGGGATAGCCCGGGGGGTATTTTGGGAAAAATTCGCCGCGGTCGTTTGTGACCCACATTGCGCCGATGGCCTGGAGGTCGTCGTCGAGGACCCGGGCGAAGCGTCCGTCCTCGATGATGGTGCGACCGAAGGCGTGATAGGCGTTCTGGTCGTTGCCGGAGACGATTCCGGGAACGAAATAGCTCAGAATAAAGCAGCAGTAGGCGACGGTGATGATGCCCAGCGCGCCCCAGATTAGAATGTTTTTCCGCATGAATTTCCCTGATTTTAAGATGTGTAACAAATGCTTTCCTACACTTTGACGCGGAAGTTGCGGATATATTGGATGAAAAACAAAAAAACATTGGATAAAGGCGGTTCGGCATTTGATTTTCGACGCTTTTCGATTATATTTTGGCAGTACAGAGCCAATTTCAAAAGTCCTTTCAGGCGCTCGAAAGTTCGATTTTTCCGACTCGCCGGGAGCGGCATCGGGCAACACCGCAGCGGGTATTGCCCTCAACCTACCCGACAATTCGAAGAAATCACCCTTTTCGAATCGCTCTGAAATTACTTTTGAAATCGGCTCTACAGAAACCGAATGGAGATATCGAAAACAATGACCTCGAGAGAGATCAGCGCCTTGCGTGAAAAAGGCCGCGCCGGAAGGCGGAACCTCAAGCGTTATGCCTATACGCAGAGTTACAGCCGGTTGTCGGG
>JAVBUI010000335.1:0-9688 GCA_031555495.1 Victivallaceae bacterium
CCCGAACTCAAGATCGTGGTGATGACCGCCTATTCCACGGTGGCCACCGCCGTGGCCGCCATGAAACTCGGCGCGTTCGACTATATCGGCAAGCCGTTCAATCCGGCCGAAATCGACGTGATCCTCGAAAAAGCCGAAACCGTCCGCTCGATGGAAAACCGGATCTCAACGCTCACATCCGACCTGAAATCACTGCACCCGGACGGTCTGTTCGACTCCGCCAACCCCGCCATGCGCCGCATGCTTGCCACCGCGCGCCAGGTCGCGGAATCCGACGCGATCATTCTGCTGCGCGGTGAGAGCGGCACCGGCAAGAGCGTGCTGGCCAGGGCCATCCACAACTGGAGTTGCCGCGCCGAAGCTGCGTTCGGGGTGGTCTCGTGCCCGTCACTGTCGCCGGAACTCCTGGCCAGCGAGCTCTTCGGCCACCTCAAAGGCGCCTTTACCGGGGCAATCAAAGATCAGCCGGGCAGGATCGCCATTTGCAACCGCGGCACCTTGTTCCTGGATGAAATCGGCGACCTGCCGCCTTCGGTCCAGCCCAAATTGCTGCGCTTCATCCAGGATCGGGAATACGAACCGGTGGGCTCCGCCGAAACCCGGCGCGCCGACGTGCGGATCATCGCGGCAACCAATATCGACCTCGAGGAAGCGGTGCGCGGGAAGCATTTCCGGGAAGATTTGTTCTTCCGGCTGAACGTGTTCGAGCTCACCCTTCCGCCGCTCCGGGAGCGGCCCGAGGATATCGCCCCCCTGGCGGAAGCCATGCTGGCGTTTTTTGCCCGCGCCAACCACAAAAAGATCACCGCCATCTCCGACGCGGCGCAAAAGGCGCTGCTCTCTTACGGCTGGCCGGGAAATCTGCGCGAACTCCGCAACGCGATGGAGCGCGGCGTAATCCTCGCGGCCGGGCCGGAAATCCAAATCGGCGCACTGCCGGAGATGCTGCGGAAGCAAAGCGACGCATCCGGCGGCGGCGGCCTCTGCACGCTCGAGGAATTGGAGAAACGACATATCAGGCGCATGATCGCTGGAACTTCTTCACTCCAGGAGGCGGCGGAGAAACTCGGCATCGATCAGGCTACTTTGTGGCGCAAGCGCAAACAATACGATTTGTAGATTGCAAAATGCATTGAATTGATTGCATTTTGCAATGCCCGGTTCATCCCCCCCCCCGGCGCATCCGCTTCGGAATGCAAATGGCACGAATATTGCTTTTTCTTTTTTGACCATTCAATCGAAGGGGGAGTTGTGAATATCAGGCAGAAATTTTTGGTTTCGTTCGGCGTGCTGCTGCTGGCGCTCAGCGGTTCGGGCATCCTGATGCTGCGACAGGTGCATGCGCTCGGCCATGCGGTGGATGTGATCCTGCGCGAAAACTATAGGAGCGTCATCATCTGCCAGGGCGTCAACGAGGCGCTCGAGCGGATCGACCAGAGGTTGTTGTTTTCCTTCGCCGGCATGGCGGTCGACGATTCTTACTTTGCGAAGCAGCTCGAGAAGATCGACGGGGCGTGGAAGGAGGAGCTGACCAACCTTACCGTGCCGACCGAGGAGGAACTGGCGCACAAGGTCGCATCGCTGCTGGCAGCTTACGCCGCGCTGCTGCCGGGCCTCCGCGATCCCGCGCTGAACGAGGCGCAGCGGGAGGCGGCCTACCGGGAAAAGGCATATCCGCTTTTTCTGGAGCTGAAGCGCGAAATCGGCCATATTCTCGTCTTGAATCACAACAGCATGGCCGAGGCCAACAATCTCGCCCGCGCCGAAGCCGGGCGGCTCTTCCGGCAGGGGGTGGGGCTGCTGCTCGGGTGTTTCGCTTTTGTGATTGCGTTTTCATGGATTCTGACCCGCTGGATCCAGCGGCCGCTGCAGAAGCTGATCGCGATGACCGAGGAGATCGCCGACGGCAATCTTGCGCTGTCGCTCAATTCAAAGTCAAACGACGAAATCGGGCGTCTGTCGCGTTCGTTCAATGCGATGACCATCGCCTTGCGCAGCGCGCAAAAGCAGCTGGTCGGACGGCTCCACCGTTCCGAACGGATGAATAAGGAGGTCTTCAGCGAGCTGCCGACGCCGATCGCGGTCTTTGACATCGGCAGCGAACGCATCGAGCTTGCCACCCGGAGCGCGCGGCAGTATTTCGGGCTGGAGGAGGGGCGGACGCTGGGGGAGCTTTCCTTTGACTGGCTGCCGGAGATTTTCAAGCGCGTCCGCCGCAGCGGCGTCAGCAGCATTGCCGAACGCAATGACGGGGTCATTCAGCAGTTCATCGACGGCAAGGAGTTGTTTTTTCAGCCGACGGGCATCGCGCTTCCGGCGGGCGCGCCGCCGGACCGGCTCACCGGCGTGGTCGTCATCCTGAAGGATGTCACCATGGCCCATGAGCAGCAGGAGCTCAAACGCAGTGTGGTTTCGACCGTGTCGCATCAGCTCAAGACGCCGCTGACCAGCTTGCAGATGTCGATCTATCTCCTGCTCGAAGAGAAATGCGGCCCGCTCAACCCCGAGCAGGTCGATTTGGTGATGGCCATGCGCGACGACAGCGAACGTTTGACCGGAATCATCGGCGACCTCCTGGACCTCGACAACGCCTCCCGACCGGGGCGGCTGGTCACCGAACCGCGTGCGCCCAACGAACTTCTGCTGGACGCCAGGGACCGTTTTTCGGCGGAGTGCCGGTCGCATGCGATTGCGCTTGAAGTCGAGTGCGATCCCCTCGCGCCTCCGGTGGCGGCGGCGGCGAACCGGATCGATTACGCTTTTGACAACCTGATCGGCAACGCTATCCGCTTTACGCCGCCCGGCGGGCGCATCCTGCTTGGCGCCAAGGCGCAGCCGGAGTTCGTCGAGTTCTCCGTATCCGACAACGGGCGCGGCATGTCCGCTGAAACCGCGGCGCATGTTTTCGACCCGTTTTTCCGCGGTCCCGATCAGGAGGAATCCGGCGGCGTCGGCCTCGGGCTTACCATCGTCAAAGAGATCATCGCCGCGCACGGCGGCAAAATCGAGTTGCGGAGCGAAGAGAATCAGGGGACTGTTTTCACCTTCACTCTGCCGGTTGAAGAAAGGAAGCCATCATGCTGATTCTGACATCGGGGACGGCGTTGTTCTGTCTGGTTTATTTGTGTTACGTCATTTTCAGGCCGGAACGCTTTTGAGGGAGATTTTATGAGTGTGATATTGCTGCTCGGAACCATCGGAATTGCGGCCGGCTTGTCCGTTCCGCTCGGGAAATGGATGTTCCATATCCTCAGTCCCGCGCCGGAGTCCAAATTCGACCGCATGCTGCATGCCGTCGTCGGCGGGGCGTCAAAGGAAGACCAGAATTGGAAGCAATACAGCCTCTCGCTGCTGCTTTTCAATCTCTTGATGTTCGGCGTCGTCTGGGGAATCCTGGCGTTTCAGCAGATTCTGCCGCTCAATCCGGACGGGCACGGACCGCTTTCGCGGCACCTGATTTTCAACACGGCTGCGAGCTTCGTCTCCAATACCAATCTTCAGCACTATTCCGGGGAAGCCTCGCTGAGCTATTTTTCGCAGCTCGGCGGCCTGATGTGGCTGCAATTCGTCAGCGCGGGCACCGGCATGGCGGCCCTGGCGGCGGCGGCGAGGTGGCTTGGCCGCGCGAAGGGGCCGAACAACTTCTATCTGGACCTCGGCCGTTCCACTTTCGGCGTCCTGCTGCCGGCGGCGGCGGTTGCGGCGCTGCTGCTGGTCTGCTGCGGCGTTCCGATGACCTTCGAGGGGGCGGCGGTCGCAAGGACGCTCGAGGGGGCGGTGCAGAGCATTGCGCGCGGCCCGGTCGCGGCGTTTGCGGCGATCAAGCAGCTCGGGACCAACGGCGGCGGATTTTTCGGACCGAACTCGAGCCACCCTTTTGAAAACGTCAATTTCTACAGCAATCTGATCGAATGCGTCTCGCTCGTCGTCATTCCGATGGCCTGTGTCCGGTTTTACGGCCTGATCACCGGACGCAGGAGGCATGCGACGGTGATCTTTCTGGTGATGCTGGCTTTTCTCCTGGCCAAAGTCTCGTTCGCCGTCGCGCTCGAACAGGCTCCGGCTCCGGCTTTGAAGGGCCTCGCGGTGACGGAGTGCGGCAACCTCGAAGGCAAAGAGCTGCGCTTCGGAGTCACCCGGGGCCCGGTCTGGGCCGCGATGACCACCTGCAGCAGCAACGGCTCGGTCAACTGCATGCACTCGAGTCTGAATCCGTTGACCGGGCTGGTTCCGCTCGCCGGGATGTGGTTCAACACCACCTTCGGCGGCGTCGGAGTCGGGTTTCTCGGGATGTTTTCCTATATCATCGTTGCGGTATTCATCTCCGGCATGATGGTGGGACGGACGCCGGAATATCTCGGCAAAAAAGTCGAAACACGCGAAATGAAACTCGCCATTCCGATCCTGCTGATGCATCCCCTGTGCATTTTCGGCGGCGTGGCGCTGTTTTGTCTGGTTCCGGCGTGGGGACGCGACACGGTGCTGAATCCGGGGTTTCACGGTTTTACCGAGATTCTTTATGAATTCACCAGCGCCTCCGCCAACAACGGCTCCGGCTTTGAAGGTTTGCGCGACAACACCGTGCCGTGGAACGTTGCCACCGGGATCGTCATGCTGATCGGGCGCTTCGTTCCGATCGTGCTTTCGCTGGCGATCGCGGGCAGTCTTGCCGAAAAGAAATTCGTGCCGGAAACCGTCGGCACGCTGAAAACCGACACTCCGCTTTTCGGCTTCGCCCTGGCCGGATCGGTGCTCTTCATCGGAGCATTGCTGTTCCTGCCCGCCGCCGTCCTCGGACCGGTCGCGGAATACCTGACCACGATTGGAGTGTAAAAAAATGAGCAAGCTTTCCCGCCGGAAAAGCCGCCGGGCGACGATCTTCGATCCCGCCCTGATGCACGTGGCGTTCAAGTCGTCGTTCCTGATGCTGAATCCGCTGACCATGCTCCGCAACCCGGTGATGTTCGTCACCTTCGCCGGAGCCGTGCTGACCACGCTGGCGTGGCTGCTTGAAATCGCGAATCTGTATTTCTGTGCCGTGACGGGCGTGCTCTGGGCGACTGTTCTCTTTGCCAATTTCGCCGAAGCCCTCGCCGAAGCGCGCGGCAAGGCGCAGGCCGACAGCCTGCGGGACAGCCGGCAGTCCACGCCGACCCGGCTGGTCGCCGAATCGGGCCGCACCCGGAAAGTCGGCTCGGATGAGCTCAAAGCGGGCGACGTGGTGCTGGTCGCCGCGGGCGAGGTCATCCCCGGCGACGGCGAAGTCGTCGAAGGCATAGCCAGCATCGATGAATCCGCCATCACCGGAGAATCCGCGCCCGTGGTCCGCGAAGCCGGCTCCGACCGTTCCGGCGTTACCGGCGGCACCAAAGTCCTCTCCGACGAAATCAAAATCAGGATCACCGCCGGGGCGGGCGAATCGTTCCTGGACAAAATGATCGGCCTGGTGGAGGGCGCGGTCCGGCAGAAGACTCCGAACGAGCTTGCGTTGACGGTCACGCTCGCCGGGCTGACGTTCGGATTTCTGCTGGTCACGGTGACGCTTTATCCGATCGCGCGTTATTTCGGGGTGACGATTCCGATTCCGACGCTGGTGGCGCTGCTGGTGTGCCTGATCCCGACCACCATCGGGGCCCTGCTCGCGGCGGTCGGACTGGCCGGGATGGACCGCGCCCTCTCCGCCAACGTCATCGCCAAAAGCGGCAAGGCGGTGGAGCTTGCGGGCGACGTCGACACGCTGCTCCTCGACAAAACCGGTACCATCACCCTCGGCAACCGGCTGGCGAGCGAGTTTCTGCCGGTCGCCGGAGTTTCCCGGGAGGAATTGACCGCAAGCGCCATCTGTGCAAGCTTCGGCGACGTCACGCCGGAGGGCAAGTCCATCGTAAAACTCGGCAACGAACTCCTGAAAAGCAAAGCCCCGCTCGAAACCGGCGCCGGCAGCGCAATCGAATTCACGGCCCAGACCCGGCTCTCCGGCGTGGACGACAACGGCCGCGAATACCGCAAGGGCGCGTCCGACGCGGTGATGGCGCAGGCCGCATTCGTCCCGGACGACCTGCGGAAAATCGTGGACGAAGTCGCCCGCCGGGGCAGCACGCCGCTGGTGGTGATGGAAAACCGGAAAATCCTCGGCGTGGTCGCGCTTTCCGATGTCTTGAAAACCGGCATTCGGGACCGGTTCAAACGCCTGCGCGCCATGGGCCTCCGGGTGGTCATGGTCACCGGCGACAACCCCCTGACCGCTGAAGCCATCGCCCGTGAAGCCGGGGTCGACGACTTCATCGCCGAAGCGAAGCCGGAGGACAAGCTCGGTTATATCCGCAAGGAACAGGCCGAAGGGCGGCTGGTCGCGATGATGGGAGACGGCACCAACGACGCCCCGGCGCTGTCCCAGGCGGATATCGGCATCGCGATGAATTCCGGCACCCCGGCGGCCAAGGAGGCGGGCAACATGGTCGACCTCGACAACGACCCGACCAAGCTGATCGAGGTGATCGAAATCGGCAAACAGCTGCTGATGACGCGCGGGTCGCTCACGACCTTTTCGATCGCCAACGACATGGCGAAGTATTTCGCCATCATTCCGGCGATATTCATGCTGGCGATTCCGGAGCTCGCGGCGCTGAATGTGATGAAACTCGCCACGCCGTCGAGCGCGATTCTTTCGGCGCTGATCTTCAACGCCGCCGTCATCCCGATCCTGATTCCGATCGCGTTGAAGGGCGTGAAATACCGTCCGATGGGTGCGGATGCGCTGCTGGCCCGGAATCTCGCCGTTTACGGACTGGGCGGCGTGATCGCGCCCTTCATCGGCATCAAACTCATCGACATGGCGCTTGCCGCCTGTCACTTGGCATAAGGAGAAAATCATGCTGCAAAATATGTTGGGGGCAGTACGGCTGGCGGTATTTTCGATTCTGGTCTGCTGCGTGCTTTATACGCTTTTGATCTGGGGCGCGGCGCAACTTTTCACACCGGAATCGGCCGGCGGGCAGTTGGTCCGCAATTCCGCCGGGACGGTGACCGGCAGCCGCCGGATCGCCCAGAAATTCACATCCGGCCGGTATTTCCACTGCCGCCCCTCGGCGGCGGATTACAACGGCGCGGGGGGAGGGGGAAGCAACCTGGCAAGCACCTCTCCCGCGCTCCGGAAACGGGCGGAAGGGCTGATCGCCTCGTACGGCGCGACACGGGCGAATCCGTTGCCCGCCGACCTGGCGACGGCGTCGGGGAGCGGGCTCGATCCCGATATTACGCTTGCCGCCGCCCGGTACCAAAGTCCGCGCGTCGCCGGGTCCCGTTCGCTCTCGACGGAAGTGGTTGGCGAAATCGTGGCAAAGAGTGTATTTTATCCGGGCGGCTTCCTGCGAAGCGAGCCGCTGGTCAACGTGCTTGAACTCAACCTAAAACTGGATCAGCTGAATTGAACCACAATCCCGATCAATTTCTGTCCATGATCCGCCGCGCCCGGCGCGGGCGGCACAAAATCTATCTCGGCTATTGCGCCGGGGTGGGCAAAACCTGCCAGATGCTCAAGGAGGCGCTGCGGCTCCGGGATATTGAGAAACTCGACGTGGTGATCGGCCTGCTGGAAACCCACGGACGGGAGGAGACCGCCGCCTGCCGGGGCGACCTCGAGGAGGTTCCGCGCCGGAAGATCGTCTACCGCAACATCGAAATCACCGAAATGGACGTCCCGGCAATCCTCGAGCGCCATCCGCAAGTGGTGCTGGTGGACGAGCTCGCGCACACCAACGCCCCCGGCTCGAAGAATGCCAAACGTTATCAGGACGTGGAGGAATTGCTGGAGGCCGGCATTCACGTGATTTCGACCTTGAATATCCAACACCTCGAGAGTCTTTACGAGATTGTGGAGAAAAATACCGGCGCGAGGGTCAAGGAGCGGATTCCCGACTGGGTGCTGACCCGTGCCGACGAGGTGGTCAACGTGGACGTTTCGACCTCGGATCTTCGCGAGCGCATCCGCTCCGGGCGCGTCTATCCGGAGGAGCGGATCGACACGGCGCTGGCGAATTTCTTTCAGGAGAGCAACCTCGGGCAATTGCGCGAATTGACGTTGCGGGAGCTTGCCGCGCAGCTGGATTTGAAGTTCCGCGAGCAGCAGGATTCCACGGATTTGGAAGACGGCGCCAATCTCGACCAGGTGCTGGTCTGCCTCTCTTCGCGCAGTCCCAATGCCGACGCGCTGCTGCGCTACGGTTCGCGGCTGGCGGGGCGGCTGAACCGCAACTGGTACGCCTTGTACGTACAGACCTCCAAAGAGAGCGCGGTCTTGATCGACGCCGAAACCCAGCGCCGTTTATCGAACACGCTCGAGCTGGCGCGACAGCTGGGGGCGACGGTTTTTACTTTCAAGAGCGACGATATCGTTTCGGCGATCCTGCAGTTTGCGCGCGAACACCGGGCGGGGCACATCGTCATCGGCCCTTCCGCCCGGAAGTTCTCATGGCTCGACCGTTTGCTTGGCCGGTCGACGCTGCTGGAGCTTTTGACGCTGGCCAATCATGACTTCAAGATCGTGGTCACAGAAGCTCGGGAGAAGTAAAATTTCCTGATCGTGATTGCAATCTTCGCCGGGACGTGATAGAGTGTGGAAACTCAAACCACGGAGAGTAAATGAAACAATTGCTGATGCTGTCGCTCGGCTTGCTGCTTTTGAGCGCTTCTGCCGCCGATCCCCTCCTTCGTTACGCCGCGCCGGAAAAGCTCGGGAAAGGCAATGGACTCGCCGCCTCCGACGCGGCGGCGATAGCCGACCAGAATTTTTGGAGCGGGGTCAATGACGCGCTCAAAAACGCGCCGGTGACGGTCAAACTCGCCGCCGGGAAGTATGCGGTTTCGGTGAAGGATAAAAAAAGCAACCAGATCCGGATCGTCGGCGTCGGCAATGAAAAGAATCTGCTCACCATTGCCGGAGCGCCGGAGCGCGGCTCGGTGTTTTTCCGCAGTCTCGAGGACGACCAGACACAGGACAAAGACAATTATCACTGTCTTTTCGACATCCGCGATTGCCGCAATATTCTCGTGGAGGGGCTTTTCTTCAACGGGGACGGGACTTGCGGCTATGTGACGAGAATCCTGAATTCGCGGGATATTACGATGAAGGACTGCCACTGGCTCGACATGCGCGGCGTTTATTTCGGCGCGAGCGGGGCACATGGAGCGAAGACCCGGAATGTGCGGTACGAAAAATGCACATTTGAAAACATCGGCATCAACTCCCATGCCCACATGCTTTACAACGCCAACAGCGCGGCGGGATTGACTGTCAGCAACTGCAAATTCATCGATTGCACCGGGGATTACGTGCGGTTCCGCAACAATGTCGATGATATTACGGTGGAAAATTGTGTGTTTGAGGATAACGGCAAGGCGAGGATGCCGACGCCGTTTTTGTCGATGCCGTTATTTGTGGACTTTGACGAACCGGCGCATTACGAATATTTTTCGAAGAAGCTGACGGTGCGCGGGAATCAGTTTACTTACCGCGAACCGGGGCCCCGGACGATTGCGCTGCTGTATCATCACGCGGGCTACAACCCGCCGGGGAAGGAGTACTTGTTTAGCCGGAAGGACGCGGCGGCTCTGGCGAAAATGGGTATTGCGGAGGGGCGGAAATTTCTCGGGGAGCGCCTGGGAGTTGACCTGGGAGAGGTGGTTTTGG
>JAVBUI010000260.1:0-5318 GCA_031555495.1 Victivallaceae bacterium
GACTTCGGCGACGTGGCCGTCCATAAAGAGCGAATTGACCGCCCGCTGCCGGTGCCGCCCCCAGGCAAGGAACGATTCCGAACCGGAGGACGGCAGTGTTCCGAACCGGGCGGCCTGCGGCCACATTCCCATCACGTAGCCGTCGAAGAGATGCATCTTCTGAGTGGGCCTTTTCACTTGATTGAGCTTTTTGAAGCGCTTGTCGGCTTCTTCGGTGGCGGGGCTGTTGGGGTAGAGCCAGCCGCAGCGGGCCGACATGGTATAGCTCGCTCCGTAATATCCCGGACTGCCGAGGATGTCGAAACGGTTGGCGCCGCCGACGGAAATCTCTTTGTCTTCTTTGGCGGCGTCGGGACAGAGCGGAACGGCGACCACCGGGCCGGAGACGCTGCGGCGGACGAAAAAGCCCCGGTTGTAGGCCGAGAGCAGATTGAACCAGTCTTTGCGGGCGGTGTATTCGATCCGGATCGGCAAGAGCGCCATGTCGTTGTCGTCGCTGTAGAGCACGGCAAAGGTGCCGCATTGCTTAAGCGTATTGACGCAGCTCGCGCTCCGCGCCTTTTCCCGCGCCTTGTTCAACGCGGGCAGCAGCATCGAGGCCAGGATCGCGATGATCGCGATCACCACCAGCAATTCAATCAGGGTAAAGAGTCGTTGCTTCATTTGTTTTACTCCCCTTTTAAGAGTTTTCACGCCAATCGATTGCGTAGCAGAAGTGTTTTTCCGGCTCGGAAGCCAGCGCCCGGTAGGCGGCTTCGATCGCCGGAAGCTCCGGTTTGACCACGCCGGTCAGGAGCGGCTTGAGCGCGTAGGAACCCGCTTCGATCCAGCGGGCGGCGCGTTCGAGGTGTTCCCGGATGGCCGCCATCGGGTGTTTCATCTCCCAGCCGGAGGCGAAGCGGAGGTTGCGGTTCCAGATTTCACGGCAGAGGGTCGAAGCCGGGAGTTCGCCCTCCTTGACGATGCCGACCATGTGGCAAAGCCCGTCGTCGCGCAGCGTCCGGGCCGAAGCGGACAGCGAATCGGAGCTGGAAACCGTGTCGATCACGTGGTCGAAGCGGCGTTCCATCGCGGCGAACTCCTCCGTCGTCACGGTTTCGGCGACGCCGCATTGACGCGCGAGTTCCCGTCGTCGCGGCGAAGGGTCGACTCCGATTGTCCGGCAGCCGAGGATCCGGGCCGACTGGGCGGCGAGATTACCGACCGGCCCCAGCCCGATCACCGCAACCTCCCGCGGCAAAGTTCCGCCGCGCAGCAGCGGCCCCAATCCGATATTGGCGAAGCGCAGGAACCCCGCCAGCTCGAGCGGAAAGTTCGCCGGAAGTTCCAGCAGCAGCGAATCTTGGGCGAAGGCGCGGATATTGCAGTGGGCGCTGTGGCTCTCCGCCATCGACGGGAAGACGAAGTAGTGTTTTCCCGCTTCGTCGTGTCCGGCCATGATGTATCCCGGCGCACAGCGGCGGCCGCCCCGGATGCAGAAGAGTTCGGTCCCCGGACTGACGGTGGAGTAATCGATGGTCAATACCCGTTCGCCCGGCGCGGGGGTGAATTCGCGCTCTTCAAATGCGGCGTGGCCGAGGCCCTCAAAATAGAGAATGCGTTGTTTCACTGATTGTTTTCCTTCAATACGGTTTCGAGAATCCGCATGGTGGCGGCACTGTCGGCGAGCGTGGTGATCTTCTCCGGCTGGCTGCCTTCCCGGACGCAGTCGAAAAAGTACCGCAACTCGGCTTCGTAGCCCATTTTCATGCTGCTGCTGCCGAACGGGGCGAAACGCCACGCCCGCAAAGCGGCGTCACCGGAGGGGGCCGGAAGGTTCCATTCGAGGCGGTCGAAGCCGTCGGAAAAGGCCATCGTCCGGTCGGCGAAGAAAAATTCTCCCTGAAACCGCAGATTGCCGTACCCCGGCGCGACCAGCGTGTGGAGCATCACCCGGAACCGGCGCCCGTCCGCGTCGCCGAGATGGATTTCGACGGTCAGGTCCTCCGGGCCGGAAAATTGGACGTGGGACTCGACCGAAGTGATTTCGCCGAGGAACGAAGTCGCGTAATTGACCGGATGGACCGCCTGGACCATCAGGTAACGGCGGAGGAACGACGCGTCGCCGGTTCCGGGAAGGCCGTAGATTTCATCGCTCCGGTAGGGGCCGCTGGTGAGATAATCGAGCGAACCGTAGACGAGTCCCCCGGCGGAGTCGCGGATTTTTTCGAGTTCCCGCGTCAGCGCCGCGTGGCGCATCATGAAGCCGACCTGGCCGAAGGTTCCGGCGGCGGCCGCCTTCTCCGCCAGTTCTCCGGCTTCGGCGGCGTTGTTGCCCGAAGGTTTTTCGCAGAAGAAGGGAATTTTGGCGGCGATGCAGCAGAGTCCTGCTTCGCGATGCAGCGCCGGGGGGCCGACGATCACCGCGGCGTCGGGACTTTCCTTTTGCAGCATTTCGCGAAAATCATGATAAGCACGCGGCGCGCCGTGTCGTTTCGCGGCGGCGGCGGCGGTTTCCGGGCGGCTGGTGCATACGGCGGCGAGCCCGGCTTCTTCGATATTGGCCAAAGCCGGGTAGATGAAACGATTGGCGTGATTGCCGCCGCCGATGACGCAGATTTGCAGTTTCTTCATTTGCATTGTTACCTTTCTGCGGATATTATAGTAGAAAGAGCTTGAATTACCAATAGACAAAAAAGCTGAAAAAGTGGACAAAACTTTTTTTATGGCGGAAAACATCCGGAATATCATCCCGGAATCCTATCTGGTCGACATCCAGACCCGTCACCCGCCGGGCGAATGGTACGATGAGCCGCCGGACGGACACGCGGTGCTGGCGATGTGTTTTCGCAGCCGGGGACGGATCCTGAGCGCGGCGGGAATGGAGAATTTCTCGCCGGGGGATTGCATTTTTCACTCGGTCGATTTTCCGCGCCGTCACTCCGGGGTCGAGGGTGAGGGATTCTGCAACGACTGGGTGTATGTCAGGCGCGATTTCTTCGAGCCGCTGCGGCAGTGGCTCGAACTGCCGTACAATACGCTGCTGCCGACCGGCGATCCGGCGGTTTTCGAAGCGCCGCTGCGCGCAATCCGGCGGGAGATTTACCGCCCGGACGGCTATTCCGACCGGATCATCGCCGGGCGGATCGAAGAATTGCTGGTCGCGGTCAAGCGGGCCTGTGAGCAGGCCAGCCGGCTCGGCGGGGGAGAATCCGCCCGTTACCCGGCCTTCAAGGCGCTTCGCGACCGGCTGATCCGCGATTGCCGGAGAAGCTTTTCGGTCGGCGAAATGGCGGCGGAGGTTCATTTGAGTCCGGAGCGTTTCGCGGTTCTTTACCGGAAATTCTTCGGAGCGCCCCCTTATGCGACGGTGCTGGAGGCCCGTTTGATGGTTGCCCGGCGGCTGCTTCACACCGGAACGCTTTCGGTCAAGGAGGTTGCGCGCCGCTGCGGGTGGGAGGACGAGCACTATTTTTCGCGCTTCTTCAAGCGCCAGACCGGCCTCACGCCGGGAGAATTCCGAAAGCGGCAGGGCGCGGAGCCGCGATAAGGCATGGGGCGGAGCCGTCAGGGGGGGCGATTTCGCGAGCGGCGCCCGGCTTTTTTTTGATGTTTTTTTCAAGAAATCTCCGCTTTTTGGTTGTATTTCACCGAAAGTGCCGCTATTGTAACAAGATGTGTGGAGTTTTCGCCCCTTTGCGGCAATTCCGGATCGCAGTCACTTAATCAACCAAAAGAAAACCAGAAACAACATGGCGGAAGAAACCAAACTCGTGGACGGCGGCAGTTTCGTCGACCTCACCTCGATGCCCTCGATGGAAGAACTCCTCTCCGGCGGCGGCACCAGCAATGAATTCACCAAAGGCAAAATTCGCGAAGGCATCATCGTCGCCAAGCGCCAGGACGGCGCACTGGTCGACATCGGCTACAAGGCCGAGGGCTTCGTCCCCGCTTCCGAATTCCTGAAGTTCGAAGACGCCAAGATCGGCGACAAGATCGACGTTCTCCTCGAAGAAGTCGAAAACGAACACAACATGCCGAGCATCAGTTTGGAAAAAGCCTACTCGATCAAGGCCTGGAACAAGATCACCACCGAATACGGCGAAGGCTACGTCACCAAGGGCTTCATGCGCCATCGCGTCAAGGGCGGCATCATGGTCGACGTCGAAGGCTTCCCGGCCTTCCTGCCGGGCTCGCAGCTCGACATCGGCCCGGTCCGCAACATGGATGACTATATCGGCAAGGAATTCGACGTCAAGATCATCAAGATCAACCTCGAACGCCGCAACATCGTCGTTTCCCGCCGCGAACTCCTCGAAGAATCGATGCGCGAACGCCGCAGCTCGTTGCTCAAGACCATGGCGGTCGGCGAACTGCGCCAGGGCACGGTCAAGAACATCACCGACTTCGGCGCGTTCATCGACCTCGGCGGCGTCGACGGTCTGTTGCACATCACCGACATTTCGTGGGGCCGCATTTCCCACCCGTCCGAAGTCCTTGAAGTCGGTCAGCCGATCGAGGTCATGATCCTCAGCATCGACGACGTCAAGGAACGCGTTTCGCTCGGTCTCAAGCAGAAGAGCGCCAATCCCTGGGACGACATCGTCGCCAAGTACCCGGTCGGCACCAAGATCACCGGCCGCGTGGTCAACATCATGCCCTACGGCGCTTTCGTTGAAATCGAGAGCGGCGTCGAAGGCCTGATCCACGTCTCCGAAATGAGCTGGACCAAGCGCATCGCCAAGGCCGGCGACGTCGTCCAGGTCGGCGAGACCGTCGAAGCGGTCATCCTCGACATCGACCGCGAAAGCCGCAAGATCTCCCTCGGCCTCCGTCAGAAGGAGCGCAATCCGTGGGAAGTCCTGGCCGAGAAGTACCCGGTCGGCCGCCGCATCACCGGCAAGGTCCGCAACATGACCAGCTACGGCGCTTTCGTCGAAATCGAAAACGACATCGACGGCATGATCCACGTCTCCGACATGAGCTGGACCCGCAAGATCAACAACCCGAACGAAATTCTGAAGCCGGGCATGGAAGTCGAAGCGATCATCCTCGACATCAATCCGGACCAGCAGCGGATCTCCCTCGGCCTCAAGCAGGCGGAGAACGATCCGTGGGCCGAAATCGATCACTTGTACAAGCTCGGCGACGTCGTCAAGGGCAAGGTCACCAAGATCGCCGCCTTCGGCGCTTTCGTGGAACTCTCGAACAAGATCGACGGCTTGATCCACATTTCGCAGCTCAGCCGCGACCATGTGGACAAGGTCAAGGACGTGCTCAACGTCGGCGACGAAGTCGAAGCGCGCGTGATCAAGGTCGACACCGAAGAACGCCGCATC
>JAVBUI010000082.1:0-3753 GCA_031555495.1 Victivallaceae bacterium
CGCAGGACTCGCATAGTTGACCCCTCCGGCCCCGGTCTTGCCCGCGCCGAGGTTGGCTTCATAAAGCGCCTTGCCGTCGGCCGCGTCGCGTACCACCAGGCGGTTCTGCACGCCGTTGAAGGCGTTGGCGGCCCGGAGCTCGCCTTTGGCGGTCCTGAAGTACACCACCGCGTGCTGCGACACCTGGCTGAAGCCGAAGCTCCCGAGGTCGTCGTACAAGCCCTGATTCCAGCCGATGGCCGAGACCTTCAACTCCGGCGTAAGCCGATAGAGCGCGGGCCAGCCGCCGGTCAGACGGCGGATCAGGACGTCGCGGCTCTCCGGTACCGGAATCAATTCGACCACCGGCCCATAGAGAACGTACTGGCGTTTCTTGAGCGCTCCAGTCCCGTCGAGGATTTCCACCGTCCCGGCGCTCCCCGCGTAGAGGAGGTCGCCTGCAGGGAACATGCTCCGGATGCCCGGCACCGCCGATTTGTGGTGATAGGGGCCGAGGACCGTCAGCTCCTCGGGCATTTCCGAGGTGAAGCTCCAGACCTCTTTGCCGTTGAGGTCAAAGGCACGGAGTTTCTCGTCTTTGCAGCCGGCGAGCAGCAGCTTCTTCTCCGGCCAGTAGGCGACGCAGCCGATCGGGCCGCTGACCTCCCGCTTCCAGAGCTCCTTGCCGTCCTTGACGTTGAGGAGCCGGAGCGTTTTGTCGGAGCCGACGGCAATTTTGCCGTCGAAGAGGCAGCTCACTCCGGCAAAGGGCTTGACCTCGGACTGCCAGGCGGCCGGGAGCAGCGCTTCGGCGAGTTTCTCTTCCGCCGGAGGCGCGGGGCGCTTGGCGAGCATCTGCCGCGCTTCGGCGGACACGGCGGCGTCTCCGGCGGAGACTTTGCCCGCGTTTCCGCTCACGGTCAGCGTCGATTTGCCGTCCTTCAGCGTGAAGCCGTCGGCGGTCCACTCCAGCAAAGTTGGTTCCGGCGCGGCAAGGGCAACCCGGCCACCCTGCTGCGCGCAGTTGCGTCCGCTCCCCGGCGCGCCGGTGCGGACGATGGTGGCGAAACGGCGGACGTCGCCTTTTTTCAGCGCTTTTTCGGAAACCTCAAAGGTCAGGATGTCGGGGCCGCCAAGATAGGTTCCCCACGCGCCCTTTTCGATCACGGGGCGGGCGTCGACGGAACTCGAGAGCGTGTAGTCGCGCGGCCCCTTTTCGGTCTGGAGCGTCAGCTTGAAGTCGCCGCCCGGCACCGGGACGAGTTTACTCAAATTGAAATGCGAGGCGAAACGGTTGTCGAGCCGCGCGAGCGCGAGGTCACGGCTCGCGGTCAAGGTATCGGCGGCGATCAGGTATTCCCCTTCTTTGGCAATCCAGCTGCGGGTCCAGTCGAAGCCGTTGAAATTCTTGACCTGCCCCGTGACCCAGACAAAATCCCCGGCGTGGCCGCTGGAGAGGATGTCGCTTCCCCACGGCTGCTTGAGGTCGGCCAGCAAATCGCCGAAGGGGGTCAGGGTATTGTCGAAACCGCGCAGCACCGGCACCCCGGCGAGCGTGCCGTGGACCAGCGTAAAATTATGCTGGGTCTCGCGGATGCCGAGATCGTACTTGGTATCGACCAGCAGATAGTCGCCGGTCATATCGGGCCGGTTCCGGTAGCTCATGTACTGCAGCACGGTTTCTTCCGGTTTTCCGGAGAGCGAGGTCCGGTAGAAGTTCCACTTGCCGAGGTTCTCACGGATGCTGTCGTGCGGATACGTCGTCACCGGCCAGAAGGACTGGCCGATCCGGAAAACGGAAAGATCGTAAACCGTGGCGGAGGCGGAGCCCTTTTTCTCTTTGTTGTGAAGCATCGCAATCAGCCCCTGATCCTGGGCGAGGTAAGCACCCGCAAGCAGCGTCCATAAGCTTGTGTAAAGCCCGTTGCGGTCGTCGTTGCCATTGGTCAGGTCGGAAAGCAGCGAGAGATTGCGCGCATAATCGCGCACGTGCGGATTGTCGACATATTTATGCCCCTGGAGCGAAGCGTAATAGAACTGCAATTCGACGCTGGTGTTCATCCAGAAGAGCGGGATGTGGCCGTTGATGGTCGCTTCAAACAAGGGCTCCATCGCGTTTTTGGCCACCCGCAGCCCTTCGGAGGTGTCGATCGAGGGATAGTCCTTGTCGAGATAACGCGCCGCGGAGTAGACCAGCAGCGCCTCCCAGGCGCAATGCCGGTCGGGGCGCACCAGCTTGCGCTCACTGTAGCGCCGGTAGGGATTGGTGTAATCGTCCCGGGTCATGCGGTAGACGAGCATGTCGTAGATTTTCCGGGTGATCAGCAAACGCTCTTCGTCGGAAAAGACCGGATTGGCGTTGACCAGGTCCCAGTAGAGAAGCATAAACTGGCCTCGGTAGTGGTAGACCTTGACGATCGGCTCGCTGCGGTCATGATAGGCTTCGTCGTCGCGCTTGAAGAGCTCGTCCAAGGTGGCTTTGTCCTTGGGGAACGCGAGGCGCATGAATTCATTTTTGTAGTAGGGATCGTTGGTGATGTAGAGCATGGCAAGATTCTTGGCGAGCGAATTCCAGCCGAAGTACCCCTTGTTACCGTATCCCGCCGACTCCTCCCAGAGCGGGATGTCCTTCACATCCTTGGCAACTTTGTAATCGGGCGAAAGCGTCGCATCGGAGAGGAAGCCGAGCGAAAGGTTGCCCTTACTCTTCGTCGCCTTGCCGAGATGACCGAGGAGTTTCCCGGCCGCCGCCTCGTCGCCCGCCGGGTCGCTGCCGCCCGCAAGGATGATGTTGTGTTTGTCGCCAAAGGGGTTGTGGAGGCTCCGGACTTCGCTCCCGCCCTTCCCCGGATAACGGGCGTCGAGCAAGGTGTAGTGGCGGAGATACAGATTGGAAATCGTCCGGTTGCGGTCGCGGTTGCCGATGACGATCAAATTCCGGTCGAGCTTGTCGGCATTTTCATAGGCGGTGTGGGGGAGGACCGGGAGTTCCACGCCGGTCGACTTCTTGATGGCGGCATTGACTTTCGCGGCGAGTTTCTCGTCGCCGACGATGGCGGCGGCGGGGCGGCCGTCTTTGACGAGGACCGTGGCAAGATTGCGGTCTTTGGAGGTAATCTTGAATTTGCCCAACTTGGACATCGGATTGTCTTTCGCTGCGACCGGCGCCGGAGCGGCGGGAGCGGGAGTGCCTTCACCAAGGAAGGGCTTGCGGAACGAGACTTTGCCGGGAAGCTTGATCAACTGCATGTAAAAGGTCGCGCTCTTCACCGGCTTGGCCGGCTGATAGGTCCGGCTGAACGTCCGCCAGCCGAAATCGCCGGGGCCGCAGCCGAAGTTGATCCAGCCGGTCTTGCTGCCGTCGGTGAACACCAGGTCGATCCGGCAGCCGAAGTTGCCGGTCAAAGGACCGGGTACGCCTTCGGCCATCGCTTCGCAGGCAAAGGTAATCGCTTGGGCTTCTTTCTGATTGAGCTCGACGGTCTGTGAAATCGTACTCACCGCCGCGGCATCCCCGGCGACGGAATAGACTCCGTTGTTGAGCGTCGTGGTCGCTTTGTTGTCGATGGTGAGCGGTTCTTTGAGCAGGTTCTCCGCCCCGGCGAGGGAGAGAACAGCTGTCAGCAGAGTTGCAACGGCAAGGAAACGTTTCATAAAAAATCCTTTCGGTTATAAGAAATCATTGACTCGAATATAACTATAGCAAGGAGCCGCGCCGAAGCAAAGTTTTTTGTCGAAAATTTGCAAAAAAACGCCCGTTCCACGTGCATGGAA
>JAVBUI010000398.1:0-9905 GCA_031555495.1 Victivallaceae bacterium
GAGGTCACGCGTGGCTTACGGGCGGCGAACGCCGCCCCGCTGCGAAGTGGCCGCCCTCCAACTCTCCTGTTGGTTGTGGCCCCCCCCTGGTGGGGGGTCGCCGGGGCGCGGCGCGCGCCCCCCCCCCCGGACCCGGTCGCAATCGTATTTCGTCTTGCATAAATCACCAGAACAAGTATATCAGGGCAGGGGCGCGGACTGTTTGCGAACCAGCCGGTAGCGACCGAGAAACCAACAAAGCAGTAGAAAGACAAAATAATTGGTGACAATGCCCGCTGCTTCAGACTGTAAAAAACGGAAGATAGTATTGGGGATATAAAAGATGATTCCGATCAGCATCGCTCCAAAAGAATCGATGATATCTTGCGAGCAAAACCATAATATCGTCATGATTCCTGCATCAAGAACGTGACGTATCCACGGAATTTTTTCATATTGCTTCAATCGAAAGCCGCAAGCGAAAAGCGCGAACGGAACGGCAAATGCGGTGACGACAATCAGCCATGCCCAGATTTCATATCCGGCATCAACCTTGTATTCCGCCGGGTTTCGTGAAAAACAAACCGAACACGCCGCCAGTGATAATGGAAACAACGCTGAAAACGCGAGGAATCTCTTCATATTCACCCCTTTGTCTTGCAGGACAAGATAGCGGTGTTTTTGCGAATTACAAGCAAAAAACAGCTGGATTTATCTGACTGATCAAGGATGCTGTTTGTTGTTTCGGAACGGTCGCTCCGGCAGGCGCTCTGCGCCCGCCTCCGCTCGGGCCGGGCTCTGGGCGGCCTCGAACGACGCTTGATGTCGCTCCTGGCCACCCGCGCCAACGGCGCGGTGATAGTCAGAGCCGCTGTGCGGCCGCCCGGGCGAAGCCGGCGAGGTTTCACCTCACACTCCACCAAAGGGCTATGCGCCCTTTGGAATCCGCACCAGGGCCGAGTGGCCCTGGACCCGTCGCTTCGCTCCCTATTGGCGCTTTGGCACGCCGAGCGCTTTGAGCTCACCGTTGTCGGTGCCGATGACCAGCTCACCGTCGATGACCGTCATTGCGACTGGAACGCCGCTCACTACACCCTGTCCGGCGATCTTGCCGCCGCCGTCGAGCAGCAGCACCTGACCGTCGAACAAGCCGACCGCGAGGCGGTCGCCATTGGTGCCGGGGACCGTACGAAGCACCGACGGATTGTCGGGAAGGGTCGTCATCCACTTGCAGTTGAGCTTGTCGTCGAAACCGGCGACGAACTTACGGTTGAAGGCGATCACGATCTCTTTATCGCCGTTTCCGCTCCGGTCGATCACTTCGAGGCCGCGGATGTTGCGCGAAATCGTCGCGCCTTTGCCGTAATTCCCCGCGCCGAGCCCCGCCGCGACGAATCCCGGTCCAAGGTCGGCTTCGTGGATGATCTTGCCGTCGAGCGAACGGATGTTCAGGCGGTTGTGGGCGCCGTTATAATCGGTCACCAGAACCACTCCGTCGCCTTTCTTCAATTCGGCCGCCCTCATGCCGAAGCGGCCGATCATGCTGAAGCCGAAGCGGCCCATCGAACCGCCCTTGATGTCGACCGACATGCCGCGTCCAATTTGCCGCACGCCGCCCTTGCCGTCGCCGACCATGCCGTAGACAGTCGGGTCGCCGCCCATGAAGCGGTAGGTCAGGAGCTCGGTCGGACGGCCGCCGGAAGCGGGCACCAGCTCGGCATTTGAAACCGCACCCCAGGTCTGCCAGGTGCGGCTGAGGAGCTTGCCGTTTTCGTCGAGGACTTCCATCGTTCCCGCGCTGCCGATGAAGAGACGGCTCTTGCCGGGATCGAGGGTGGCGGTTTTCAGCATGTGAATGCCCGGAATCGGTTCCTTGAACCAGTAGAATTTGCCGCTTTCGACCAGTTCCTTGTCCATTTCGGAGGTGAAGTCCCACTTTTTGACGCCCTCGGGCGTGTAGGCGATCACTTTTTCATCCTTGCAGCCGAGGACGATGAGGTTCGCTTCCGGCCAGTAGAGCGCCGCGCCGACCGGGGCGGCGGCCTGGAATTCGCGAACCTTTTTGCCGTTGAGTTCAAGCAGCACGGCGCTGTTGCCCGTGGCGTAGAGGATATATCCCTTGCCGCCGATGGTGACGGCGGCGAGTTCGCTGACATAGCCGCCCGCTTTGTCGGTCCACGCTTCCTTGAGTTTCGGAGCGTCAAGCGCGGTCACGGGAGGCGCCGGGCGCGCGGCGATGATCCGCGCGACCTCTTTGGCGAGGTCCGCTTCCGAGGGGAGGGCGAAGCCCTTTTTGTCCAACTCTTCGATTTTGCCGTCGGCATGGCGGATCACGAGTTTGCCGCTGGCGGCATCGTAGTCGAAGGTCACCGGAGCCGCTGCTTCGAAGAGACCGGCGACGCTCTTGATGTTCCGCCCCCAGAGGTGATTGCTCTCAGTCAGCAGCAAACCGCCGTCAGCCTCGTAGCTCAGGATTGCCGGGTGCGGCAGCCGGAGCGCGACTTTGTTGCCTTCCCGGGCGGTGCTGGCGCTTTCTCCGGCGGCGCCCGGACGGAGCGCGGAGACGAAGCGGATCTTTTCGCCCGCTTTGACCGGACGGATCATGATGAATTTATTGGCCATGCCGCTCGAGCCCGAAGAGGCGGTCACCCGGCTCTGTTCCTGTGTGGCCGGAGCCGAACACGAGAGAACCAGACCGGCGGCCTGCGGTTTGTAATTGGGCGCGGCCACCATCAAGCCGCCCATCGAAACGATCAGATCGCCCGCGCCCGACCGGTCGAGCGCGCGAACTGTGACGTTATGGGGGCCTTTGGCAAGTTCCAATACGCCGAGGTCGATTTTCTGGAGTTCGTAATCGGCGGTCTGGTGATTGAGTTTCGGTACGATCACTTTGCCGTCGAGCGAGATTTCAACGTTGCCGCGACCCGAGTTGTGGCCGACCAGCGTCAGCGTTGTTCGCGCTTTTTGCGCTTTTTTGAGTTCAAAAGGAATCTCGATCGTGTCGCCGATCTGGAGTTTCGGGAAACCGGCGGCGCGGAGGAAGTTCGAATAGTACTTGTCCTTGGCCACGGCGGCGTCCAGGAGCTGCTGTTCGTTGTAGAAGACGTAAACGTCGGGCGAACGGGTGTTGACCTTTTCGCGCGGCGCGATTTCGTATTCACCGAAGGAATTCGGCTTCATCGATGAGCCCGCGACGGTTTCGAACTGATTCTCGATCACCGACTGGCTCATGTCGCTCCGGGGGACGACTTCGTCGACCGCGAGGAGGTAGCTGTTTTCACGCAGGATCCAGACCCGGCGCCAGTCGTGGTCGTTGAAGTCCGGCACCGTGCCGTCGACGAACGAGGTCAACCCGACCCGCCCGAAGCCGGTAAGGTCGGTGAAGAAGCTGTCGCGTCCCGAGGCGATGCCGTTGCAATAGAGCGCCAACTGGTTGTGATGACCGCGCAACAAGGACTCGCTGTTGAGCCGGAAGTTGATCAAGGCGTAGTTGTGGAACGGGTTGCGCCCGGATTCGTACTTGGTGTCGAGCAGCATGAAGTCACCCGAGGTGTCGGAGTTCTGGCGGTAGCTCAAGTACTGCGCGAGGTGGTCGAAGGGAATCGAGGCGGGCTTGCTCTTGAAGCAGCTCATCTCTTCGGCTTTGAACGCGGGTTTGAACCATTTGCCCGCCTGGTCGCGGTAAATGTCGTGGGGATAAGGCTTCGGCGGCCACCACGACTGGCCGAGGCGGAATTCGTTTTCGTTGAAGCCGAGCATCCTGAACTGGTCGATGAATGCCTGGTCACTGTTAAGGTAGGCGAGGCGGGTCAGCATCCCGATCGCGGTCGAGCCCGTTGACCAGTCGGCGGAGCCGTCGGAGAGGCCGATCAGGGCTTCGCCGTAAGCGCGCGCCACCGGACCATCTTTATAACGGAAGCAGTCGGAGAGCGTCATGTAGCCGATTGCGGGGTCCATGAAGGTATTGAACCAGAAGAACGAACCCGCGCCCATCGCCATATGCTTATCCAACGCGGCGAAGCCCCATTCGGCGCAGCGCAGCGCTTCTCTGCTGTCGACGCAGGGGTAATGGGTGTCGATGTAGCGGCCGATGCCGTAGAGCGAGAAGATTTCCCAGGCCGCGTGGCGGTCGCCGGTCTGCATCCGGGGGCCGGTGATCGACTTGAAAATACCCCATGACCCGGTCTGGTAGCGGTTCAACTGTTCATAAAGCTTCCTGGTCACCGCCATGCGCTGTTCTTCGGTGAAGAAGGGGTGTTCTTCGACCAGGTCCCAGTAGAGGACCATCTGGAGGCTGCGGTAGTGATACGGATAGACCAGCGGGTCTTCCGGTTTTTCGTAGGCTTCGTCGTCGCGGGTGGTCAACTCTTTGACCACAGCCGGGGTCGGAAAGGCGAGGCGGAGGAATTCGGCGGCGTGCTTGGTGTCGCCGGTCATGTAGAACAATGCGAGGTTTTTGGCGAGGAGGTTCCAGCCGAAGGTTCCTTTGAAGCCGTAGCCCTTCGACTCTTCCCAGATCCGGGTTTTGTCGGCGGTGTCGGGGACGACTTTGCCGTCGCCGAGCTTGATGTCGATCAGATAACCGAGTTTCAGGTCTTTGCCTTTCGGCAGGGCGTTGATTTTTTCAATCAGCTTGTCGACCGCGGCGATTTCGCCCGCGCTGTCACTTGCTCCGGCGAAGATGACGTTTTTGCCGGTGTTGAAGGGGGTGTGCAAGCTCCGTACTTCAAGCCCGTTTTTGCCGGGATTGACCGCGTCGAGCAACGTGTAATGAAGCATGTAGAGCTTGTTAATCGCCTGGTTGGTGTCGCGGTTGCCGATCAGGATCAGGTTGTCTTCGAGCGTTTTGAGGTCGCGGTAGGGTTCGTCGGAGACGATGGGCAGACGGGTTCCGGTTTTGGCGAAAATCGCGTCGTTGATCTTCTCGGCGAGAACTTTGTGGCGGGCATCGATGGCGATTTTCGCCTGTGGTTTGCCGCCTTTGACAAGGTCGGTGTCGATGCAGAGGTTGCGCGATTCGATTTTCTGTTTGCCCAAATCACCCAGGGCAATGATATTGCCGGCTTTGGCGGGGGGCGGGGGAGGGGCGAAGGCCTGGTCGTCCGACTGCAGCAGCACCCGTTCGACGGTGAAGGCGGGCTTGGGACCGAAATGGGTGTAAATGTAAACCATCATCGAGGTGGTCCCCTGCGGCGCTTCCATCGCTATGATGGTCGGACGATTGCCGCCGTTGACCGGGACCTGGCGGAACTCGTTGGAGGGAAAGAAGCGCATTTGCACGTAAGCGCCGGCGGTGCTGCGGTTCACGACCTCCTTGGCGAAGACCGTTGCCTGATAGAATTTGCCGCCGGCAACGTCGAGGCGGCGGGTGAGCCCGGTTTCGCTTTTGTCGCAGTCGTCGCTGACCAGGACTACTTTGCGGTCGCCCGCGCGGAGGACTTTGAGCGGCGTCGGCGCAGGCCCGCCCCTGTAGGCGGCCCAGCCGGGCGGGACTTGATTGTCGCCGACCGTGGCGTTGGCGAATTGCTCGTCGAAGACGGCGGCCGGGGCGGCTTTGAGTGTGAATGAGGCGGCTAGCAACAGCAACAGGGCGGCAATTCGGCGCATCATGACTTTCTCCGCAGGTTAAGGATTATAGTGAACACCGTATAATATCCTGTGTGGCCGGTAATGCAACCGAAAAAAGAGGAATTATGTAAAAAAAACGTTTTTTTCCGGATGGAAAGAAAAAAAGCGCCGGAACGGAGGCCGTTCCGGCGCTTGGCGGCATTGGAGGTTATTCCACTTTGTTCACGCGGAATTCCTTGACGGCGACGCCGGGCATCTTGTCGTAGTTGCTGTAGATGAAGAGGCGCATCGTAGTCTGCGCCTCGGGGACGGTGAATTCGAGCACGGTATCGGCGTAGGTAGAACCCGCGTCCGGAGTTTTGAGCTGGAGACCTTTGCTCTTCTGCGACGGGAGAGGAGTGAACTGAACGACCGCACCTTCGAGGGTTTTGCCTTCGAGGGGACGCGCTTTGACGGTGGCGCGGTAGGTTTCGCCCGCTTTGACCGGGAAATCGATGTAGGGGCCGAGGCCGGTCTTGGAGCAGTTGTCGTAGATGACCAGCTCTTTGCCGTTGGCGCCTTCGGCGACGCCGATGTAGGTGTCGGTATTGTTTTTATCTTCGAGCTTGCTTGAGAAGAAGCGCTTGTAGTTGCCGGGCATCGTCTTGCCGACTTCGGCGTTGGCGAAGTCGTCGAAGAAAATCTGGCCCGCCTTCTTTTCCTCTTCACTGAGCGGAGCCGGGTCGGAGACTTTGAAAATCTTGATTTCCTTGACCCCGACCAAAGCTTGTGAGGCGTAATTGGTATAGGCGTAATAACGCAACTTGTCCTGATCGGCCGGAACGGTCAGCTCGGTTTCGGTAACCGAATAGACTTCGCCGTCGGCCGGCTTCTTCATTTCGGCGGATTTGACCGCTTTCCCGCTGTTGAGCTGGATGAAGAAACCCGCCGGACTGCGGCCTTCGAGCGGGCGGGCGGTCATCACCGCCCGATAGGTTGCTCCGGGGGTGGCCTCGAATATCTTGGTGATGCCGAGCCCGGTCTTGGGACAATTGTCGTCGACAATGACCTCTTTGCCGTCTTTGCCGGCCGTCACGCTGATCTTAGTCGGCGTGTTTTTGGCATCATCGCCCTTCAGGAGCGATCCGTAGAAGCGTTCGTGTCCGGTCGGCAGGACGTCGCCCGTCTGGGCAAATTCAAAATCGTCCTGAAAAATCAGAACCGGTTCCGCAGCAGTGAGCGACAACGCTCCGGCGGCGACGGCGGCGGCGAGGATAAAGCTTTTCTTCATACAAATTCCTTAAATATCAGTTGAAAGGAGTCGGGCTGACTTCAAATTTGAAATTCCGGAAGACCGCAACGTTGGTCGGGGCCTTGTGGCTGTAGATGTAAATGTTGCCGTCGCCGGGCTCGGCGGGGACCTGTCCGGTGAGGACATAGTCGGCAAAGTCGGTGCTATTTTTGACCACGACGAACTGTGTCTGTTTGGCCTTCCAGAACGACACCTGGAGCATGAAGCCGCTGTCGGAGCCGGCCTGGCCTTCCAGTGTTTTGGCCTGGAAGGTGGCGCGGAAGTAACTTCCGGGATTGGCGGCGAAGATCCGGTACATGCCGATTTCGCTACTTTTGCTCCGGTCGGTCATTTTGACGCCTTCGGCGGTCGCTTCGACGGTTCCGAGGTCAGGGCCCTGTTTGTAAAGAAGCCAGTCAAAGGGCAGGTTGGTCTTGTCGTCTACTTTTTCGTCGGTGAAGTTGCTGGTGAGCGTGAACGATGGTTCCAGCGGCCACGGCAAGGTGGCGCCGAAATCGGCGTCCGATTCCTCGATCTTCAGCGCCGAAATTGCGTAGGCGGAGAGCATTGGCTTGAAGGAATAGAGATATACCTGGAGTCTCTCGGTCCCCTCGGGAGCCTGCATTGAAACGCTGTTCGCGGTCATGACGCTGTTGTTGGCGGCGGTGGAAATCTGCTTGAATTTGTTGGACGGCAGGAAGCGGATCTGGATCGCCGGGACCGAGCCCATGGCCGGATCGGTCCGGCGGATTTTTGCCGAGAAACGGTAAAATTTACCGGCGGTGGCCGGAAGCGCCCGGGTCAGCCCGATTTCGGCTTGGGGATCAGTGTCTTTCAGGACCACTTCCCGGCGGTCGCCGCCCATGTCTTTGATCTCAATGGTGTTGAGCTCAGTGATTTTGGCGTAGACGTTCCACCCCGACGGAGCCCCGAAGCCGGGGGCGTTGGAGGAGAAATTGTCGTTGATCAGCGTTTCCGCGCCGCAGAGCGACAAGGCGACCCCGGCGGCGAGCATGACGAGTGACTTTTTCATTGGTTCTTCTCCTTTACTTGGTGAACGGCGTCGGGCTCGACTCCAGCGTGAAGTCGCGCACCGTGAATTCGCCTACCGGGGGCTTGTGCGAATAGATGTAGACGCAGCCCGCCTTGGTCTCTTTCGGAGCCTGGTATTCGATGACGTAGTCCTTGAATTCATCGCTCTGGGTGAAGAAGGTCTGCTTGAAGTTCTTGGGATTGGGGGCGAACGAGATCTGGAAGAGGAAGCCCGGCGCAGTCGCTTTGGCCGAAACTTTGGCGCGATAGTACATGCCGGGCTGGGCCTTGAAATTCTTCATCACGCCGATTTCACTGTCGGCGGCGGGGTCGACCAGTTTGAGCGCGGTTTCGCCGTCGGCTTCGTCGGCCTTGGCGATGGCGCCGGCCTGAGGCCCTTGCGCGTAGCGGCCCCAGCCCTGTGGAGCGCCAGTCTTGGCGTCGAGCACCAGCTTGCGGAACGAATCACGGATCAGCATCAGGTTTTCATCCGGCCATGGAGTCGCGGTGGCGAAGGCGCCGTCGGTGTCTTCGATGATGAATTCCGAAACCGCGATGGCAGGCTGGGGCTTGGCGTGACTGTAGATGAAGACCTGGGCGTTGGTGGTGCCGGCCGGGGCTTCGAGTTCGACGACGTTGATCGCGTAGTCGTCTTTGCCGAGCAGGATGATCGGCTCCTGGAGGAGTTTATTGGAAGGGAGGAAGCGGAGCTGGAGGTAGGCGAGGTCGGTGCGGGCAAGGTCGAGCGACCGGGCTTTGATGCCGACGCGGTATTTTTTGCCGCCGACGGCCGGGAAGGCGCGGGTGATGCCGTTTTCGCTCAGGGGGCAATTGTCGTCGAGGATGACTTCGCGCTTGTCGCCACCGAGGTCGGCGACGGCGATTTTACCCTGATTTGGGGTGCCACCGTAGCGTTTCCAGCCGGAGGGGACGTTGTCGCCGGGAGCGTTGGAGGAGAAATCATCTTTGAGGATGACTTCGGCCGCAAGGCCGAATGAGACTCCGGCGGCGAGGGCGAGCATAAGCTGTTTTTTCATGGAACACCTTTCTGTTGTGGAATCGCTTATCTTTTATAATAAGCATAAAAAAGGATTTTTCAAGCCGGAAGCCGCTTTTTCTGTTGACTTGTGCGCAAAAATGAGTTATAGTGAATACAAATCACGCACTACAAAATATAGAAGGATATTGTCATGTCATTCAAAAATGCGGCCGAACAATACGGAAAATGGGGCGTCGACGTGGAAACCGCGCTTGCGCGGCTGGAGAAGATCGCCGTCTCGATGCACTGCTGGCAGGGCGACGACGTCGCCGGATTTGAAAACGTCGGCTCGCTCGACGGCGGACTCGCGGTGACCGGCAATTATCCCGGGCGGGCGCGGAACGGCGACGAATTGCGCGCCGACCTCGATTTCGCGATGTCGCTGATCCCCGGCCCGAAACGGGTCAACCTCCATGCCATCTACGCCGAAAACGGCGGCCGCAAGGTCGGCCGCAACGAGCTTGATTTCAACTCCTTCGCCCGTTTCTCCGACTGGGCGGAGGAACGCGGGGTCGGACTCGACTTCAACCCGAGCTACTTCGCCCATCCGCTGGCGAAGGACGGTTTCACTCTCTCGAGCCCGGACGAAAAAGTTCGCCGGTTCTGGATCGAACACGGCATCGCCTGCCGCAAAATCGCCGAAGAATTCGGCCGCCGCCAGGGCAGCGCCTCGATCGTCAACTTCTGGATTCCGGACGGCTACAAGGATCTGCCCGCCGACCGCACCGCGCCGAGGGAACGGCTGATGGCGTCGCTCGACGACATCTTCAAAGCTCCGGTCGACCAGGCACTGAGCCGCGACGCGGTCGAGTGCAAGCTCTTCGGCATCGGCTCCGAGAGCTATGTCACCGGCTCCCACGAATTCTACATGGGCTACGCCCTCAGCCGGGGCAAAATGCTCTGCCTCGACGCGGGACATTTCCATCCGACCGAAGCGATTGCCGATAAATTGAGCTCGATTCTGCTCTTCGCCCCGGAAGTTTTGCTCCACGTCAGTCGCGGCGTCCGCTGGGACAG
>JAVBUI010000029.1:0-4570 GCA_031555495.1 Victivallaceae bacterium
TCGTAATAGTGCGTAAATCGCTCAATGCTATCACGTTTTTATTGCAACCGCACCACGGGTCCCAAACCCCCAAATGTGGCAGCGCTGCGCACCTGCGCTTTGCCACGGGTCCAGGGCCATGCGGCCCTGGCGGGATTCCAAAGGCGAGGAGCCTTGGGCGGAGTGTGAGGCGGAGCCTCGCCGTCGCCGGGCGAAGCCCCCAGCTCAAGATGCGGAACGCAGTTCCGCCGCTGAGCCCGGTCAAAGCGGAGGCCACCAGGCCGGAGCGACCGTTCTCCTTGGGACTACAAATACCCGCTCCTCCCGGAATAATTCGAATTTGAAGTAAGAGTTTTCGTGCGGGAGCACAGGGAAATAGCAGCGATTCGGAAATCTCCGGTAAATCGGGTTGAAAAAGTTTTCATTGTCGATTAATGTAACTCTGGGATGGATGGTGGTTTCATGGAGGCGATGGTGCATTATGACAATTGAGTTTTTGTATCCAATTGAATGTTTGCGGGCAAAAACACTATGAAGTGGAAAGATCTTGAGACGAAAAAGTTCCGAAAACTTGATATTCGACTGGAAAAGGAACGGGATGTTCGTTTTCTCTCTGGCTTGCTTCATGATGCACATTTTGATCTGAGGAAAATCAGATATGCGAGAAAGCGCCTGACTATTCCGATAACAGGACGCATTCCGTATGAATGGCGAAATGAAGAGGCGATTCCGGCCGGGCATGTGAACGGAGAATTGGTATTGTATCCGGTCCTGTTTTCGCATGATTGGCAGATTGCGCTCTCTGGCGCCTGGGTCAATGAATCGGAAGCCTTATCGCATATTGATATCATCGAGGCCGCTCTCCGCAAGAAGACCTGGGAGATCGGCCCCAATGAGTTTGGAATTAAGGAATCTGAAACGTACTATCACTTTCGGTTGATCCTCCACAATTATATGCTTAACTGCTCTATGGATGTTCTGTTGCGGGGAATGAAAGACTTCCCGTTGATCCGTTATCGTGACACCGGCCTGCCGGTGTTTTCCGATATGGGAGGAGAAATGGAACGAAGTTGCCGAAAAGCGTGAAGAGTGTTACTGCGCCTTGTATCATTAGTGACCGGTCGGACTTGTCCGGCCAGTTTTCCTTTATGGGTATCCCGAGGGGCACGGTCGCTCCGGCCTGGCGGCCTTCGCTTTGACCGGGCTCCGCACCGCGACTGCGTCGCGTTTCTTGAGCTGGGCTTCGCCCGGGCGAAGTCGGCGAGGTTTCACCTCACACTCCACCAAAGGGCGCCGCCCTTTGGAATCCCGCCAGGGCACCGCCCTGGACCGTCGCTTCGCCTTGCGGCTTCGCTCCCTACTGCTTCTCCACCGCGTTCGGCAGCACTTTGTCGATTCTGACCTTCCCGACCGCCTTGATGCTCGCGCCGACTTCACCCTTACGATTGAACCGGAGCTCCCAGCGCGTGCCCTCCGCATCGGTCACGCGCACAGCGGCAACGTCGGCACTCGTCAAATCCTCAAACACCGCGTTTTCCGCCTTATCCGGCAGCGACGCCTTCAATACATGCAGAAAATCAGTCCTGACCGGAGCGGTTTCATCACTCACCTCGAGCCGCCATTTTCCGGCAGTCGTATACTTTTTATCCCAATCCTCGCCGCCGTCCAGCTCCCAGTTGCGCCCCGACGCCCAGAATTCACGGCCGGGACCGCCCTCAATGTGGAATGACGCTTTTTCCGGCAGCAACGTGTTGACGAACAGCACCCCGCCGTTTTCCGCCCGGAACGCCCGGCTGCCGACCGCCTCCGGCTTGTTCTGGAAGTGGAACAGCACCTCCTTTTTCTGGTCCGCCGACACCGATTCGACCCGGTCGTAGATGATGAAAAGGTCCGGCTTGATGTAAACGAACTGCCGGACCACCTCCTTTGACTTGCTCGCGGCATAGCTCGCGGTCGCATCTCCGGCGGCGTAGATGAAGTCCTCCGTGCTCTGCAGCGCCAGCGGAATCGCCTTGACCGTGCTGTTCTGACCGCCGTGATTGTAATAGGTCTTGCCGTCGTCCTTGAATCCCCAGGGCTTCCAGAATGGCGTGATCGGTTCTTTGTCCTGATGAATCAGAATCGTATTGTGCGCGACGGTTTGGGCGGCGTACATGTGATGATTGGCGGTCGGTCCCCGGCTCCCCGAGTCGATCGCGAGGAACCCGCGGTTGTAGATGATGAAGCTCAGTTCGTCGAACTGTTGGTGCGAGGTCTGGGTCGAGCCGAAGCGGAAGGCGGTGTAGGTGTCGTCCTCTCCGCGTCCCGAGCGGGCGATCAGGAGGCCGTAGCCGGGGTTGTAGAAATAACGCCCGTAATCGATTTCGCCCTCGGCCATCGCGTCGATCAAACCCGCATCGTATTTGTCGAGCGCGAAAATGAAGAAGGGATAATGCCCCCCGGTATCGCGCATCGACTCCGGCAGCCGCTTGATCGTCGCCCAGGAGGAGCGGACCCGGTCCGGGAATTTTTCGCCGTAAAAGTGGATCGATTGCGCGAAGTGCAAATAGAGCCCCGCGCTCGAATGAAGGTTATCCTCATGCGCCGCGTCTCCGATTCCGTAGATGAGGTAACGGCCGTTGGGGAGCATTTTGATCGCCGAATAGTCAAACCACTTGGGGTAATCACACATCTGCATCCAGCGCGCTGAAATATCCTCGCCGAGGGCCGAGCGCCAGGTGTGGAAGAAGAAGAAAGTCGCAAGGGGGTAGGGGCCAAAGGTATAGCTGATGGTCGAAGTGGACAGCAATCCCGACCCCGCCGACAGCGCCTCGCGGTAGTCCAGCATGGTGACGAAGAGGTCGGCGCCTGCGCGGAGCATTTTTTCGGCGCGGACGTCGTCGATGCCGTCGCCGGCAACCGCGAGCCCCGCGAACCACTGCAGACTCTCTTCGCCGTAATTTCCCTGCTCGGGGCCGCTGAGCGAACGACGGAATTTGAATTCGCCGCCCCGCTGGGCTTTTTCGACGTAATTGAGGATCGGGAGTATGATTTCGCGGCGTTCCTCAGGCGTCAGGTCGTTGTAGATCCAGTCGTAGGTGAGGAACATATTGACCCGGAAGTTGCCCATCCAGTCGGCCCAGGTGCCGATCTTGGCGGTCTCCTCGAGGACTTCGACCGATAATTTCAGGTAGTCGCGGGCGATCTCAAAGTATTTGCGTTCGCCGGTCACGAGGTAAACCAGCGCCGCCCGCATCGACTGGGCGCTGCCGTCGTACTTGAAGAGCCGGTGGCCGTAAGTCGCCGCCTGGCGTGGACGGATTCGACCGTCCGGCTCGCGGATGATGTTCGATTCCAGATAAATTTTTTCGGCCTTCGGCGGCAGTGCGTCGACGGTCTTTTTGATGCGTTCAAAGTCCTCCTTGCAAGGCCCGGCGGCGCGTTCGCGCAGTTTCGGGAGGTCGTCGGAGTTGAAGATGATTCGCGGGTGAGTGGAGCGCAGTTTGCGCGCCCAGTCGGCGTTTTTGAGCAAGCCGGTGTCGTCGCCGGCGTTGAGCGTGACGATGGCGCATGCGGCGATGGCCAGGCGCAAGGTTCTCTTGAACATCGAATCGGGTTCCTTTATTGCTGATGGAATTGAACTGATGAATTCATAATAACCCGCGGCGCCGTTTTTTCAATGCCGATTGATCACTTTCTTCTCAGATTGTGCCGAAAAGCCGGTCGCCCGCGTCGCCGAGGCCGGGGACGATGTATTTGTGTTCGTTGAGGCCCTGATCGAGACTGCCGGAATAGACTTTGACGTCCGGGTGGCGCTCGTTCATCACCGCGACGCCCTCGGGGGCGGCAAGCAAGGTCAGGACGACGATGTTTTCGAACCCGCTCCGCTTCAGCACGTCGACCGCCGCCGCCAGCGAGCCGCCGGTAGCCAGCATCGGATCGACCACGATCGCCATCGAATCCGGCGTCGGGGCGGGCAATTTGTGGTAATACTGCTGCGGCTTGGCGGTGGCTTCGTCGCGCTGGAAGCCGACGAAGCCCAGACTGGCGTTGGGGATGAGCTGAAGCAAAGCATCCATCATGCCGAGCCCGGCCCGCAGGATCGGGACGATGACGACTTCGTTGCGGATGCGGTAACCGACGGTTTCGACCAGCGGGGTTTCGACTTTGACGGGAGTGAGCTCGAGGTTCTTCAGCGCTTCGTAAGCGACGAGCCAGGTGATTTCTTTGACGCACTCCCGGAACTGCTTGCCGCAACTTTCACGGTTGCGGAGAATGGTCATTTTGTCCTGAATACACGGATGGACGACTTCGTAAAACATTGTGCTTTTCCTGTATTTGATGAATTTCCATGAAAAATCCGGTGAAATCAAGCGATTTGGTGATGGCGTCCGCCGGATACTCGCGGCGGCCGATCAAGGGGTCTCCGGTGACGATGACTCCGTCGCGCTTTTCGAGCACGGGGATGAAGTGCCCGACTCCGCTGCCCAGCCGGATTCCCGCGATGGCCGGGAGTTGGAGGTCGGACGGGAATCCTTTTGTCATTCGGTATTTTACCTCGAAGCCGCGGCGGCGAAACATGCGCGCAAGGTACCAGTTTTCCGTGCCGCCG
>JAVBUI010000180.1:0-4982 GCA_031555495.1 Victivallaceae bacterium
GCCGCTGGGTTATACTTCTCCTCAGAGCTTGATCGAGGCGACTTCACCGCCGCCGGTCGTCACCCGGAGGCTCGCTCCGTCGACCAATATATCGGTGATTTCACCGCCGAATTTATTGATCGTCTTGATCTTGCCGTCCGCCGAAATCACCGCGACCTCTCCGTCGATGGTGCCCGCGACGACTCCGCCGTCGGGAAGCGCCTTGACCACCTTGACCGCGGACGGGAGCGCCACGCTCCAGATGCGCTTGCCGGCGGCGCTGAAACGGTAAACATAACCGTTGAACGAGGAGATGAAGACGTCCTCGGTTCCGTTCTTCGGCGCGGCGGCGGTCATCATGAAGATTTCGTCGCCGGTGAAGAACTTGCTGATTTCCCCGCCGCCCTTGTCGTGGAAGGTCACCAGCCCGGAGTCGATGCCGAGCACGACGGTGCGCTGTCCCTTGTCCCCGTTGAGCGGAGCGGCGACCGCGCGGCAGCCGACGCCGAATCTGCTGCCCCAGCGCTTCAGGCCCTTGTTGTCGAGCACGGTCGCCCACATATAGCGGGTGCCGCAGATGATTTCGGGCTTGCCGTCCGCGTCGATGTCGGCGACTTCAATCGCGCGGGTCGGGTGGACGACTTCGTAGTTCCAGAGCTCTTTGCCGGTCAGGTCAAAGGCGTAGGTGCGCCAGTTGTCGCAGCCGACCAGAATCTCTTCCTTGCCGTCGCCGTTGATGTCCGCGGTCTTGACGATGGTCACATCGGGGTAGACGCGGTAAAGGTCGAATTTCTTCTTCCAGAGCTCTTTGCCGTCGCGCTTCACGACCCGCAAGTAGGTGTCCTGGCAGGCGAGGAGAAGTTCCTTTTCGCCGTCGTTATCGACGTCGCACGCCGCAATGTCGTTGATCGCGGCCGGAATTTTGATCTTGCCGGTTTCGTTGCCCTTGTCGTCGAGGAAGTAGACGTCGCCGTCGCGGGTGGTGGCGGCCAATCCGTTGAACTTCGCATCCTGGACCCGGATGATCCGGCTGAATTGAGCCATCTTGGCTGGCAGTTTGGTGCCTGCGGCGACCTTGCCGAGGAGCTGGACTTCGCCGATGTAGAGCGCGGTGCCCTTCTGAGGCACGAGCGTCACCCGGACCGAGGTCGCGGCGGCAGGAGCGAATTTAACCGTGAAAAGAACCGGTTTGCCGAAGCTCGGATGGGTCGCCTTGGAGGCGTTGATCTCACCGACCTTGCGGATGTCCTTCTTGAAGTTGTCGTTGCTCAATTCAACGTTCATCGTTTCGAGCTTGTAGGCGGTGCCGCGGCTCGACGACGCGGCCCACCACAGCCGGAGGTCGGCCTGGCTGAAGGTCTGCGGAGCGCCGAAGGTGTAGGTCAGGACCACTTTCTGATCCGGCTCATACATCGCCGAATCGCCGCCGTCGTCCCAGGTACCGTCGTTCAGGGCGTCGACGGTGTTGGCCGCGCTGGCGATGAAGACATTGTTGTTCGGGACCGGCTTGGTCGCTTCAAGCTTGAATGGAAGCGCGGTGCGGACAATGGGATCGGTGAAGCAGAAAGCGCCCTCGCTGCCGCGCGTATCGCTCCATTCGACCTTGGCGGCCGGAATCGCGGCGTCGGCGGAAGCCGCGGCCGAAGCCTTGCGCGGCACGACCGTCTTCGCCTGGGCGGCCGACGTGACCGAAAGCTTGCCGCCGGTCCCGGTGGTGATGGTGTAAGAATTTGCGCCCGTGTCGACGCTGAAACCGTTCTCGATCCGGTCAATCGCCCATTCGGGCGCGCCGCCCTTGAGCGCGCCGTGCCAGAGCGCGGCCATCTGAACCTTGGAACCGGCCTTTTGGGCGCCCTCAAGCGTCTGGTCCATCACCCGGATAACCGGCTTGGCGAAGGGATAGCTCGCCCACTGCTTGCCGAGGTCGGCGTCGTCGTAGGTCGAGAGCGGAACGTCGCCGGAGGTCTGGAAACGCATGGCGACATCGTCCTTCTGGACGAGTTCGTAGCCGTCCGCCCGGGCGGTCAAGTCGCCGATGCCATTCCAGCGCTGCGTGAAACGGTAAGCGCCGTCTTTCTTCGGCAGCACCTCATCGATCAGCAGCCAGGCCTGGTCCTTCTTGAGCCAGACGAAGTAACGGATCCAGTCGGTCGGTCCGACGTCGGCGGCGCGGGTGACGAAGTAGCCGAAATCGGCGTTATCGGCGGATTCGACGCACTCCATGTAGTCGGGGAGCTGGTAGGCTTCGCCCTCGAAGAGCAGCAGCATTGAGTTATGATATTTCTGCTGGTTCTTGATGTAATCGTTTTCGGCGAGCCATTCGCGGCCGAACTGGCTGAAACGCAGCACGCTGTTGGCGTCGGCATGGCGGTGGCCGCCGTTGTTGATGCCGTCGATCAGGATGTAGAGGGCATTTTTGTCGATCTTTTCGCGGAAAGAGAATTTGTCGTAGCTCTTATCGAGCGACGGAATTTTGCCGTAAGGCCTGAGATGCTTATAATAACCGGCGTCCATCGGCAGCGTCCGGATGCCGTCGAAAACCGTGGTCGGCTTGGGAGCGATCGGTCCCCAGAAACCCGCGACGCGGGGTTTGGAGTTATCTTCGCGTTTGATCTGGAGCAGCCGCGCGGCGATCGGGTCGAGAGTCGCGGCGTGGTACATTTCAAGCACGATCACATCGCCGCCGGAAGATCTCCAGCCGGCGTCGTCGCCGTAGGGGGCCTGGGCGCCGAGGTTGTCCATGGTAATGCCGACGATTTCGACCATGCGCTTACCGACGCCGTTTTTGAGCACGAGGTCATCGGGCATGGCCATGGTGTAGACCATCAAATGCCGCCAGGTGAGCCACTGATAGGAGTCACAGTCGTCATGCACCTTGCCGAACGAGCCCTGGGTGCGGAAGACATGGCTGATGGTCTTGAGCCAGACCGCGGCCTGTGGCAGTTCTTTGGCATAATATTTGTTGAAGTAGAGACCGCCCGCCATCGAGCCCATCGAGCAGAAGGTCAGGTGGTTGCTGACCGGGCCGGAAACGTGCGCTCCGCCGCGGGCCTCGTCGTAGATCGCTTCATCGAGCCAGCGCAGCAGGACGTTGCTGATCGTCAGCCGGTCTTCGGCGCTCAGGACAGGATCGTGCTCGATCAAATCCCATCCGCTCAACGCTTCGTAGGACGGAAAGTCGCTGTCGAAGCCCCACGGGCCGCCGAATTTACGCGGATCGCTCTTGGCGCTTTCGACGTAGATTTTGGCGACTTCGAGATAGGCTTTGGCGTCGGCGCCGTTGCGGAACAGACGGTAGCGGTCGCCGAGCCCGGCGAGCTGTCCGCCGAGGGCGGTATGCATACCGTCCCTGAGACGCTGGTGGGCGGTGGCGATGGCCTTTTCGACATAATCCTTGGCGTTGCCGGTGTTGTCCTTGCCGATGCCGGCCGCGTATTTGCAGGAAAAAGTCAACGGAAAATCGAGCGTGCCGCTCTTGCCGTTGGCTTTGACGGCTTTGGCGAATTCGGCGGCGGCGAGATCAAGGCCCGCGTCATTGGAGGCGCCGAGGACGATCACGTCCGCGCCGACGGTGACGGGTTCGAAAATCGTTTCGACAGTCCAGCCGCCTTCACCGGGGAGGAAGCCGTCGACGTTGGTCTGCTTGCGGCTGTAAAGAACCTTCAGCGCGGGATTGGAGAAGAGATTGCCGAGGACGATCGCGTGTTTGGCGCTTTTGTAATCTTCGTAAACGCCGGGGCGGGCCGGAAGCGTGACTCCGGTCGCTTACTTTACGGCGGCGGCGACTTTTGCGGCGGCGGCGCGGCCGGCGGCGGTGTCGGGATGGAGAATTTCGGCGTTGGCAGCGCCGTTTTTGACCAGCGCGGTCGCCTTGGGAAGGTCAACGACCTTGCTCAATTCAGGCTTCGGGAAACCGACGGTGCTGCCGGTCGGCTTGATTTTGTCGGGAGCCAGTTCGGGAACGTCCTGCAGCCCGGTGATCACGAGGTCGACCGCTTTGCCGCCCTCGGGGGTGCCGATGTAGAACTGGATGCGGTCGACCTTGTCGGGCTTGCCGCCGGTGGTCATGCCGGGCTCCCACTGCAGGAGATCGGAGCGGCCGCCGGTGACGTTGATGGTGCTTTCGGCGGTCCCGACGCGGCTGTTCCAGGAGAGGAAGCTCCAGACGGCCTTCTTTTCACCGGAATTGTAGGCGCGGACGTAGAAGCCGGGGGATGGAACTTTGGAGAAGGCTTTGACCTGAAGGGTTTTGCCTTCGAGTGAAATCGGGGTGTCGAGCTTGAGCGAAAATTGAAGATAAAGATTGTTGGCTTTTTTGGGGCCGGTGACGCCGGAGAGTTCGATCGCGTTTTTGCCGTCGACCTTGATCACTTTGACGTTGCCGATGTCCTTCTGGAGTTGTCCGGAAGACAGATTGGCGAGCAGATCCGCCGCCTGGGCCAGCGGCAGCGCCAGCGCGCACATCAGGAACCATTTTTTCCTGTTGAATCCTTTCGGTTTGTGAATATGGCGAATGCGAATATTTACATTTTGCAGGTGAAAAACACGCGTCCCGAATGATTCGGGATGAATCGGCTGATTTCTACCATACTGAACGGCGCGGGCATTTTCAAGTCGCATCGTCCACTTTTCCCGATTTTTTTTACATTTCCGGGCCCTGCTTGATTTTTTTTGCCGAAGCGCTATTTTTATTTGGAAAAAGAAAAAGGAACGATATGAATAAAATCCTCTTCGCATTGCTGTCACCCGTCTTATTCGTCCTTGCGGCCCACGCCGAAGACGAGCTCAAGATAAAAGGCCGCATCGCCGCCGACGCCTCGCTCTACCGCTTCGGCATGCAATCTTTGTGCTGGGATGCGCGCCCCGGCGAAAGCATCTCCTTCTCCCTGCCGGCTGCGGACAATCCCCGGCGGGAGCTGTCGTTTTTCCTCTACGCCGCCGCGCCCTCGGACGGCAAAATCGAGGCGGTGATCGGCGGTCCGGGGCGCAAATGCGATTTCAAA